>JBKEGM010000161.1:0-6144 GCA_046710005.1 Natrialbaceae archaeon | reverse complement strand
AGTTCTGAGGACCCACGCTTCCGGGGTCGCTCGCTCGACCTCGAACTGCTCGAACGCCTCCTCGGACTCGTCGGCGTCAGCGAGGTCGGCCAGGAACGATCGAACTGGCGAGGGGTCGCGGTCGCTGACGAGGACGAATTCCGCCCCGGACGACAGCCCAGTAAACGCGTCCTCGACGGCCTCGTGGCGACGATTCGGTGGTACGTCCCGGAGGTCGACCGCGTCCTCGGGCACCGAAAGCTCCAACAGGGTGGACAGTCGCTCGTCGACGGCGTCGGCCATCGACGCGAACGGATCGGGAACGTCGCCAGGCCGGATTTCGCCCTGAGCGGCGGGATTGAACGGGAGTTCCGCCAACACGGGAACGTCGAAGTCGTCAACCGGGTCGTCGCCCTGGAACAGGTCGTGTTCGTCGCCGCAGGTCGGGCAGGTGAACGACCCCATGTTCGAGATGACGCCCAGCACGGGGACGCCCTCCTCCTCGAACAGCGCGATGCTCCGAGCGGTGTCCGCGACTGCCGTCGGGAACGGCGTCGTCACGAACACCACGCCGTCGATCGGGAACTCCTGGAGGGTCGTCAGGACGACATCGCCTGTTCCCGGTGGGAGGTCGATGACGAGCGTGTCCCGATCGTTCCAGGCCGTGGTCTCGAACAGGTCCGAGAGCGCTTCGTGGGCCATTGCACCCCGCCAGGCTAGCGGTCCGCCGTCCTTCAGGAGGCCGACGCTCATCACCTCCAGGCCGTCGAGATCGACGGGCATGGGGTTATCACTCTCGTCTGCATACACTGGGCCCTCCACGTCCAGCAATCGTGGGACATTCGGCCCATGGAGATCGGCGTCGAAGAGGCCGACGCGTTCCTCGTCCGAGAATGCGCACGCAAGACTGACGGCGACGGTGCTTTTGCCGACGCCACCCTTCGCGCTCGCCACGGCGATAACGTCGCTGACCGCATCGAACGCGCTCGATCGACCTTCCTCAAATGCCACTTCGTCGATCGAGACGTCGCGACCAATTGGCGTCCGGTCGAGGTCACCGTCCCCTGGAGAGTGCTCGCGAGTCATTGTGTGACGATCTCGTGGCGTTCTGGTTCGACGGGGTCGTCGGCCTCGCCCGTTGCGAACTCCCGGACGATCTTACTCTCGGCCCGGTGCAGTTTCTCGCTACAGGTCGACTTCGCGATTCCGAGCGTCTCAGCCAGTTCCGTCAGGGTACAGGTCCGTGGGGTGTCGTAGTACCCTTCCTCGATCCCGGCTTGGATCATTTGTTGCTGGTCGTCCGTGAGTATTTCCTCAGGTGCGTGGTCGTTTTCGAGGGCGTGAAGCGTGTACGGGATGTCGAAAGCATTGAGTTGCTCGCCGAGTTCGGAGAGTCGATCGTGCGAGGTGGTCACCGTCCACCGGGCCAAGCCCTCGCGGATCGTGAATGGCAACTCCAGAGGGATCCCCGATCCGATGATAGGGAACAGCAGTGTCGGTTCGGAAGTTTCTATTTGGACGAGTACAGCCTCCTCACCGCGGTTGAGTCTCTCCATCGTCGTTACCAGTTCCTCGTCGTCGAAAGCGTCGATCACCTGGTGGACGTCCGGTCCCGAGACCTCAACAAGCCCCGTCGCCGTTTCATCGCCCGGAAACGCCGAGAGGATCGTTATATCGGCGTCCGGGTGGGATCTGGAGACACGGCCGATCCAGAGGTCTACCGGAATTGAGATCGTGAGTGTTGCCCGCGTCATGAATCGAACGAACATATTCACTCCGGTGGCACGAACGCTTGGTCGAACATATTCGACAGCCCTGTTACCTAGCGGGTCTGACCTGATCATTTCTTTTCGACACCGAGACGAAGACGTTCGTGCCAGCACTCATACTTCAGGAGGTCGTGGAACTGATATGGCTTCCGTTACACGGTCCCGGTTCCTCCAGGCCGATCCGGAGAGCATCGAGCGCCTCATCACGGACGATGTTCTCGGGTTCATACGAGCAGCAGGATTCGATTCGGTGACCGTGGATGGTGAGAATATCAACGTCGAACGGCGGCTCGGACTCGCGACTCTCTCCCTCACGCTTCGACCGATCGAAACCGACGACGCTACCCTCGCCTTCGAACAGGAGTCCGGATTGTTCGAGAGGATGACGATGCGCTACGTCACCGAGCCGACAGACGACGGGACCGAACTAGTGGCAAAGACGGAATTCACGCTCGGCGGAGTAACTGGAAGCGTCCTCGACGACACGATGGTTCGTCGACAGCGGACGAACGAGATCGAGGACCAGTTCGACTACGTAGAACGTGAAATCCAAGACTGATCGTCGCCAAACAGGTTAGGAGAGTTTTGCGCTAGCTTGCAAAGGCCGTGTTGAATCGCTGTAAGGCGTTGGATTTCACTGTTTCACGGTTCGCTTGATGTTATAGACCACACACATCAGGGTGATTTCACGGAACTCACGGTACCAGGAACGCGCTCGCACGGCGAGCCGAGCGAGCGCTTGACGGCCGAATTGACGGTTTCAGTCATTGAGCGCTGGTTGTAGCGGTCATCGTCAATTCGGGCGTTGTGGGCGTGATCGTACGCAGCGAAGATGCGATGCTTGATCAGTGGGCGAATATCGAGGTCACGCAGTGCTTCACGGAGCGCTTTCTTGTCGTAGCCCTTGTCGGCGGCAAGGCTGAGCAGATCGCCCGCGTTCCGGCGGGCGATCTGCGCACAGAGGTCGGCATCACTCCCTTCACGGGTAGTAGAGCAATGCACGTCTAGGACGGCTTGCGTGTCTGTATCGACGAGTTTCGTGACTTTCAGCTTCTGCACACGGTAACTCGTTCGCTGACAGTAGTGGCGGCTCGCAGCCGACCGTTCGTAGAACGTGGCGTCGATAGCACCGTGTTTCGAGGGGTCGTGCAGCTGCGCCGACTGACGCGGCAGCACTCGACAGACGCTCATGCCCATATCGTCGAACGCTTTACACAACGTCGATGGGTGTGGGAGATCGGCCGCTTCGAGGCCGATCTCCCCGATTATTTGCGGCATCTCCTTCAGCAGGTCGATGGTCATCCGGTAGGACGTATCGAGGTAAATCCGGAGACAATGGAGGGAAACGAACGCGTAGTCGGCGAATCCGCCGCCTCCTTCCGGAGCGGCGGATTCGTCTCCATCGCCAGTAACGCTTTGAGCAACCGGCACAACTTCCCCAATGAAGCGGGAGATTTGGGTCATAGGCAACCGGAGTCTCCCGCTTCAATGCCTTTGATTTACCGACCTACACGGACGCCGTCTAGTGATTCAACACAGCCTTTAAAACCGTACGGAGAGATTGTGGAAAGAGATTATGGACTGGAAGAGGGGCCTCTACAGAGTAGCAATGGTCGCATGGATAGTACTCGTAATCGGGGCGGGGCTCTCCGTTAGCAGGGGGTACACCGAGCCCTGGCTGACCATCTCGGACTTCCCAGGTGGGGGTCGAATGGGGCACTCGCAGTCACTATCGGGGTCGTAATTGCTGGGGTGGTCGTCATCGGCTTCCTAGAGCGGCGAACCCTGGCCAAGCAGTGGGAAGCGGCGGGCCGGCAGGCGGGGCTCAGCCCAGTAGGCGGCGGCTCGTCCGATAGCGCATCGGAACTGAGGGGGAGCATCGACGGCCGGCCCGTCACTGCCCGCTACGAGCATCGCCGTGAGGGAGCGGGGAGGGAGGGGAGGAGTAGTGAGGGCTACACAGAGCGAGTCACGTACACGATCGTAGAGGCGGAACTGTCCGGCGCCGCAGACGGGGGAGTAATCGCCTTCCCCGCCAGCCGAGGGGGTGGCAGCGCCGGGGGGTCCGGAATGCTCGGAAGCGGAAACACGTCAGAGACCGACTCCGGCGCGGAGGGGGTCTTCACCGTCGCCGAGGACGACCTCTTTCTCATGGGGACCCCGCCGGCGGCCGTGAAGGCCGTCGGTGACGGCCAGTCGGGGAGGGCATTACGCGCGATTCGAGACCTCCAGGACGCTGCCGTCGGGGACGCGTCCGGCGTGGCCGCCAGGTTGACCGGGGAGGCAGAGGGTTCCCTGTTCGGGTTTGGAATGGGGGACGCTATCCTACAGGATATCCCGAGAGACGAGACGACGGTGTACGTCGAGACGAAGGCGTTCATACGTGACGGCGACGAACTCAGACGGTTCGCCGAAGGAGCCGTCGCCGTCGCAGACGCCTTCGAGGAGGCAACTGATCGTACTTCGGCCCCTTAATAATGGACGAACCCGTCGCACTGATGTAGCCATCCGTGCGCGCTCACTCCTCACCAGTCTGACTATGCGCGATCCATCTTGCAGGTACCGAAGTAAATTACCAAGAAAACATCAGGAATAGCGTGCGAGAGGTAGAGGGTGACGGCACCGTAGAAAGGGTAGCCGATGAGTGACTGGGATTCATTGAATAACCCCTTTAGAACTTTGTTCTATAATTTCCATAAGGTATTTACGTCAGCACCTCGTTAAATCAGTAACTTGGCTAATAACGTGTTCAAAGAACATAACGAATATCAACAGGAAAAGTTGTTTTCGCCTGTAAAGGACCTTCCTACCCGCATTGAGGAGAAATTACAGAATCATTGGTCAACTCACTTTTACCACCATATCTTCACCCAGATAGATGAAACTAAGTTCGGGCGGCTATACCACGACGGGTATAGCCGTCCGAACAAGCCTGTGAATGAGCTTGTCTCACTGGAGATTATCAAACACCTGCTCGATCTCTCTGACGAAGAGCTTGAATACGCCTACATCTTCGATTTTCGCGTCAGAAACGCCTTGGGGAAAGAAACACTTGGCGACAACATCTGCCAAAAGACGTTCACTAATTTCCGCCGCCGGTTAATGGAACACGAAGAAGAGACTGGACAGGATCTGCTCCACGAGGTTTTCGAAGATCACCGCAGCTATTTCCACCATCGCGATTGACGCACTCCTCGACGATTGCTTTCGAAAGCGTGTGTAAGAAGTGCGTCCGGCGATCGGTACGGCGCTCGTCGAGCCGCCTCGCTTCACGTGACGTGCTCTTGTCGCACTCGGCACGCTTCTTGGCGAAGCAGTATTCGTCCTCCTTGAGCACCCCACCGGGGTACAGCAGCGATTCGTCGCCAAACGACACGGCGGCGACGTTGCAGATGCCGAGATCGATCCCAGCCACATCGTTACCGGGTGCGTCTGGGGAGTCAATTTCGACCTGGCAAACGACGTGCAGTCGCCACTCGCCATGTTCGTACACGGCACGAACCAGCTGGACGTTCTCGATGGCCGTCTCGGGCGGACCGATGGTTTCGTACTCGCAGAGGACGAAGTCGGACCACCCGTCCTTGAGGTTCTCACCCTTCGAGAGCCTGATGCGGTTGTTTGCGGCGTCCTGTTTGAAGCCCGCCTGCTTGAACGTGACCGTCGAGCGTGGGTGTTCGCCGTTGTGTTTGCGGTAGCCGGGCGGGTTCGCTTTTGTGTCCCCGTTGTCGCGCTTGCCGACCCAACTGGTGAACGCCTCACCGAGTTCCTGGAGAACTCGCTGACTGGACTGAGAGTGCAAGTCCGCATAGCGTTCGTGCTTTTTGAGGTAGGCGGTGAGCGCGTTAGCGCCAGGAATCTGGCCGCAAGCGTCCCAGACACGTTGGGCGGTCCAGCGACCAACGTTCCAGAGCTTGCTGGCGGCGAACCCGAGCGAATCGAGGTCCTCACGCACTTGCGAGTGGTTGAGAATCCTCGCTCGATAGGTGCGTGTGACGACTTTATCCGCCATACGTAACCGGTCGTCCCCGTCGTGGCTGCCACCACGACCAGGGTCTTCCCGGTCAGGAAAGCGATGGTGACGCCGATGACGAGAACGGCAAACACGTCCCGCCGGTTCCATCGGCGAAGTATCGCTTTTCATACGTCCATTCCGTGACCCCGGGGCCACAAAGCGTCCAGCCGATACGCGAGTCGCGGCCCGCTAGCTGTCGGGTCTATTGCAGTTTCGGGGATGAATAGTCTATGGTCCCTCGCGTCCAGTGTCCCTGCGGGAGTCGGTCGAAACGATGCCCCCGCCGGTCACACGTACACTTCGGCCACTCCTGTATACGTTCGCTTAGAGCTTGACGTTCAGCCCTCCACAGTGAAAGGGGAGGAGCAAGATAAGGATCCGTCG
>JBKEGM010000160.1:0-6159 GCA_046710005.1 Natrialbaceae archaeon | reverse complement strand
GGCCGACGCCGCCGAGATTTGAGGCTTCAGTCGGCGCCTTCTCCGGTAGAATTTACCCCTTTCTGATAGATACAGCTGGGGTATATCGAATGGATAAATCATATTTCGCTATAACAAATTGCCCCCAGGTGCAAACCACAGGCCAGGGGGAAGGGTAGCCAACAATCTTCGCTGTCAAAACACCCCCAAATTCCGAAAACGCCTATCTCACCCCGAGAACAAACCGATTAGCGAAACAATCGGCTCCGAAAGCGGCCCGGTTGATCAGAGTCGCACCAACGAGCGACGGGAACACCCACCGGAAAGTCCAAAAGAACGACTATTAATAGTTACATCGGTTATCGTTGACGGAATCAAGTTCCAGCAAAGGATATCGCCCACCCCCAACCGGCGCATGGGGCAAAAGCACGACTGTGACGACACGGTGATCACAAACGCCACGCGATCCGAGACGTCTCACTCGAACCGAGTCACAGGACGAAAAACGGACCGAGGCAAAGACAGTCAGACTGAACCGGAACGATCCCGTTCTCGAACAGTCGGCGGACGAATTCGACTGGCAGACACCCAATGTAGAAACACCTGGTAAATGCCGAACCAAGTCCGCAAGGCCATGGACGGCGTAATTATTTACAGCTTACCGACATCTACAGGCGGCGGATGCCGGCGGAATACAATACTACAGATTTGAAACACATAGTCCACAAATCCGTGATGACGATAAGAAAGTGATAAACCAGTCCCGCTACTCCTCGTCGAGGTCCTGCCAGGAGAGAACGAGATCCTTCGCGGCCTTGGTCTGGTCGACCCGGCCGGCGCTCGCGTGATGTGGTGCGCCCGCGAGTTCCTCATCAGAGTCGGCCATGGCGTCGTTGAAACCGGCGGCAAGTCGATCCAGACTATGGCGGTTCTCTGATTCGGTCGGTTCGGTCATCAGTGCGTCGTCGACGATGTGCGGGAACTTCGTCGTCGGCGGATGCACGCCGTAATCGAGCATCCGTTTCGCGAAGTCGGTGGCGTCGCGATCCGCGCTGGCGACGAACTCGTGATGGAAGGGGCGGAACGGAATCTCCATGTCCAATTCCTCGGCCAGGTAGTTGGCATTGAGGACGGCCTTCTCGCCGGTATCACGCAATCCGTCGTCACCCAGGCGGGCAATGTACGCGTAGGCCTTGATGAGCACGAGCCAATTGCCGTGGAACCCGTGCACCTTCCCGATCGTTTTGTCCGGCGTACAGGTGGTGTACTCGTCGCCCTCCTTGCAAACCTGCGGCGCAGGGAGGAAATCGGCGAGGTCCTTGCAGACGCCCACCGGGCCGGCACCGGGACCGCCACCACCGTGCGGGGTGGCGAACGTCTTATGGACGTTGTAGTGCATGATGTCGAAGCCCATGTCGCCCGGCCGGGCACGGCCAAGCAGCGCATTCAGGTTCGCGCCGTCGTAGTACAGCAGGGCCCCCGCGTCGTGGATCATGTCCGCGACCTCGACGATATCCTTCTCGAACAGCCCGAGTGTGTTGGGGTTGGTCAGCATCAGCGCGGCGGTGTTCTCGCTCAGCGCGTCCTCGAGCGCCTCCAGATGGACGCGCCCGTCGTCACCGCTGGGGATTTCGATGACCTCGTAGCCACCCATTGCCGCACTCGCGAAGTTGGTCCCGTGGGCGGTGTCGGGGACGATCACCTCGTCGCGCTGCTCCTCGTCGTGGTGTTCGTGATAGTCCCTGATGATGGAGATGCCGGTGAACTCGCCGGCCGCCCCCGCGGGCGGCTGCAGCGTGACGGTGTGCATGCCGCCGATTTTAGCGAGATATCGCTGCAGCTTGTACATCAATTCGAGGTTGCCCTGGACCGTCTCGTCCGGGCGGTCAGGGTGGACGAGGCCGGACGGGTCAGCCGCGACATCCTCGGTAAACGAAGGATTGTACTTCATCGTACACGAACCGAGCGGGTACGGGCCGTTGTCGACGCCATAGGTCATCTCCGAGAGCCGAGTGTAGTGACGAGCCAGTTCGGGTTCGGAGATTTCCGGGAGCGTCACGTCGTCCCGGGTGAGATCATCCGGCAGCGGAACGTCGACCTCGACGGTCGTCGAATCTTTCTCCGCGAGTAGCGGTTCGTACCGTTCCTCGTCCTGAATGTACCGGGCCTGTTCGAAACGTGTCATGCTGACACCTCCGTGAGGGTGGAAACGAATTCGTCGAGTTCCTCGTCCGAGACACCGGTCACGCAGAACTGAAGTTCGTCTTCGCCAAGAACGTGGACCGCAAATCCGTCGTCGGCGAGCTCCTCAGCGATTCGGCCCGCCGGCGCCTCCGTCCGGGCGACGAACTCCCGGAAGTGATGCCGGTCGTGGATCGGGGCCTCGATGCCGTCGATGTCGTCGACCCGTTCGGCGAGGTCGGTTGCCCGTTTGACGCTCTCAGTCGCAAGGTCGAGCAGCCCCGACGGGCCAACCAGTGCCATATGCATCGCGATCCTGAGCGCGACCCACGCCTGGTTCGTACAGATGTTGGATGTTGCTCGTTCGCGACGGATGTGCTGCTCGCGGGTCTGGAGCGTGAGGGTGAAACTTCGCTTGTCGTTCGAGTCTTCCGAGACGCCCACCAAGCGACCGGGAACCTGTCGAACGTAGTCCTTCTTCGTCGCGAAGAGCCCCGTGCCCATGCCAAAGCTGGTCGGAAGTCCGAGGACGCCCGCTTCGCCCACGACGGTGTCAACGCCGGCCGCCGTCGGTTCTTCGAGCATGGCCAGGGCCACTGGGTCGCTCCCGAGAGTGAACATGGCGTCGAACTCGTCGGTGAGTGCGCCGACCTCATCGAGGCCCTCCTCGATCGTGCCCCGGGCCGTCGGACTCTCAACATAAACCATGACGACGTCCTCGTCCATTTTCGAACGGAGGCCGTCGACATCCACGTTCCCGTCGTCGGTTGGATAGGTATCGACCGGCATCTCGGGACCGGCGACGTAATTCTCGATAACGTCGCGTCGATTGTCCTGGATGATGTCAGGAAGCAACACCCGATCGCCACTGGTCTCCCGGATCCGACTGGCCAACGTGGCGGCCTCGCCGATGGCGCTGGCGGCGTCGTACATCGAACAGTTGACGACGTCCAGCCCGGTGAGTTCACGGAGCATCGACTGGAACTCGAAGAGCGCCTGGAGGAAGCCTTGGGTCACCTCAGCCTGGTATTGGGTATATGAGGTGAGGAACTCTGAACGCCCCGACAGCTGGTCGACCACGGACGGGACGTAGTGATCGTAATTGCCCCGGCCGAGGAGTTCGACCATCTCCTCGTTCCGGTCGAGGATCGAGGCGATCTCCTGTTTGATCGTCGGTTCGTCGCGCGCTTCGATGCCGAGTTCGCCATCGTAGCGAACGGTCTCGGGGACGTCGAACAGATCCTCGACGTCGTCGGCGCCGATCGATTCGAGCATCGCTTCCGTCTCCTCCGGCGAATGCGGAGTGAACGGGCTGCCTGATGTCGTATGATGTCCGGTCATGAATGGTCGTTGTGCAGGTAATGGTTGCTCGGTCCGTCAGCGACTAACGGACGGCGTTGCCTTTCACAGGAGGGGCTTAGGAATGCGATGTTATGATTGCCCCGGTTTCGGTTCGATAGAGCCTGGTGCGTTCGATGCTGGAAAAATCAGGCGCCAGGAGCCCCACAGGTCGTCGCAGTCTCCTGATCGTCGACCAACATCGCCGTTTGGAACGCGCACATGACGGTCACCGGTCCATCTTCTGGGACCCGAATCGTCGTCCCTGTTCGCGGGACGTCGAACAGGAGGGAGGTTCGGACCTCGACGTTCGAACGCTCCCCGCGCTCGACGTGGCGTCTGAACCAATCGTCTACCTGTTCATTGTCCATAACTGCGACGTAGACGACCTCACGCGTTTCCCCAGGCGGAATGACAGCATCGCGGTCCAGATTCCGAACGCCCACCCCCTCACCCTCAACATCGACCAGTGCAACGTCGTTCATCTCGATGGTCGACGTGAGGCCGTCCGGCGCTGCGGGAACCGGGATCCGTTCGCTCGGATTGTGGAGTCGGACGTGAAACAGGACTTCCGTCGAGGAGCGATTCACCGTTCCCCAGGTCGCCCACGCCCGTTCGACCTCGTACCCCACCGTGACGGTCTCCGTTACCGGTTCCGTCCCGACCGTTTCCTCCGTCGTGTACGTTCCTTCGAGTTCACCGATTGCCTCGCTCATCGAGGCGATGATTGGGGTTTCGTTCTCCAGCATCGTCCGCTCCTGTGCCGGGAACGCGGTGGAACTCGAAAGGCCAAACGCCGTCGCACGTATTTCCCCGGTGAGGTTGACCCGAAGCGTTTCGTCGGCCCTGACGAACGCGACCCACCAGGGAGGAATACGATCGTTATCGATGTACGTCGACAGTTCCATCCTCGACGTGCCGCTCGGAACCTCGAGTCCCGTTTGCTCCCCGCTGGCGACACGGACATCGTTCATCGAAACCCGATAGGCGGCGCTCAACCGTTCCCCGATCGAGATGCCGAGGGGATTCGGGTTCTCCACCGCCAGCGTCGTCACGACCTCCGTTCGGTCTTGGCTCACCGTTCCCCAGTCGCCCTCGTCCGCGATCGAGGCCGACGGCGGGCCGATGAAGCCTGCCAGGTAAAGGCCGACGAGCAAAACGACCGCGACGGCGAGAACCGAACCGACCGATTTCAAGAGATTCACGGACCGCTATGGGGTGTGCCAAAGAATGAATCTTATGGGGTGGGCGAAAACCGAACGCGTCGCCCTTATTCCATGTCCTCTTCCCACTCGTCCGGCCCAACGAGATCCTCGTACTCGCTCTCGTCCGCGAGTTCGATCTCGATCAGCCAACCGTCGCCGAAGGGGTCCTCGTTAATGAGTTCGGGTGCATCGAACAGTTCGTCGTTGACGTCCGTAATCTCGCCACCGACGGGTGCGTACACGTCGGAAACGGCCTTGACGGACTCGACGACACCGAACGAGTCACCCTTGGAGACCTCGTCCCCGGCCTCGGGGAGTTCGACGAACACGATGTCGCCGAGTTCGTCTTGTGCGTAATCATCCAGGCCCACGTGGACGGCGTCGCCGTCGCGTCGTGCCCATTCGTGCGATTCCAGGTACCGGCAGTCGTCGGATACTTCCAGGCTCATTCGTTCTCACCAAGGAAGGGCAGCGTTTCAATTCTTGCCATTTTGTTCCGACCGCGGATAACCACCTGGACCTCGGTGCCCGCGTCCGCGTATTCGACCGGCACGTAGCCCAGACCGATCGGTTCGTCGAACGTCGGGCTCATCGTTCCGCTGGAAACTTCCCCGATGACCTCGCCGGCCTCGTTCGCGATGTCGTACCCGTGGCGGGGAATGCCTCGCTCGGTCAGTTTCAGGCCGGCGAGTTTCTCCTCGAGTCCCTCCTCGTCCTGTTTCGCGAGCACGTCTCGCCCGACGAACTCGGTATCGAGGTCGACCGCAAAACTAATGCCCGCCTCCAAGGGCGTTCGCGGGTTCTCCTCGACGTCGAAGTCGTTGCCGGCGAGAAGCAGTCCAGCCTCCAGGCGGAGGGTGTCCCGGCACCCGAGGCCACAGGGCTGGCTGGCGAATTCTTCCCAAACCCTTTCGGCTTCATCCCAGGGGACCATGGCCTCGAAGCCGTCCTCCCCGGTATACCCAGTCCGCGAGACCCAGGTTTCGACCCCTGCGATTTCGGCGTATTGGGCCTCGAAGAACCCGAGGTCCGCGACCGGTTCGTCAGTCACTGAATCGACGAGGTCCTCGGCATCCGGACCCTGGATTGCGAACATCGCGAAGTCGTCGGTGCGGTTCTCGACGGCGGCGTCGAGGTCCCACTCGTCGCGGTGGGTAACCCACCGCTCGTACATGAGTTCGTCGTTGCCAGCGTTCGGGACGAACACGAAGCGTGGGTCGCCGTCAGCGTCGGGCTGGCGGTTGATGATCGTGTCGTCGATGATGTGCCCGTCCTCGTTGAGAATCGCGGTGTACAGGGCGTCGCCCACATCCATCGCGGCGACGTTGCCACACACCAGCCGCCCCATCAGTTCCGTCGCGTCCGGGCCGGTGACCTCGATCTCGCTCATGTGCGAGACGTCGAAGATGCCGACCGCCTCGCGGACGGCGTCGTGTTCCGTCTGAATCCCGTCGAA
>JBKEGM010000159.1:0-6161 GCA_046710005.1 Natrialbaceae archaeon | reverse complement strand
TGACGTATGAATTCGGCGGGGGACGACGCCTTTGCCCACCTCGGGAACGCGGTCCGGCGGGCGCTGTCGGATCGTGGGTTTTCGGTGCCGACGGAGCCACAGCGCTTGGCGATTCCGCCCATGGCAAACGGGGACGACACGCTCGTCATTGCCCCGACCGGGACGGGAAAGACCGAGAGCGCGATGCTACCCGTGTTCGACGCCATCGTCGAGGACGACCCAAGGTTCGGGATCTCCGCCCTGTACGTGACGCCCCTCAGGGCGCTCAACCGGGACATGCAGGACCGCCTGGAGTGGTGGGGCGACCGCCTGGATCTGGTAGTGGACGTCCGTCATGGCGACACGACTGACTACCAGCGCCAGCAACAGGCCGAGGATCCACCGGACGTTCTCGTCACGACGCCGGAAACGCTCCAGGCGATGCTTACCGGGAAACGTCTGCGCGAGGCGCTGGCGGACGTCCAGCACGTCGTGATCGACGAGGTTCACGAACTCGCCGCATCGAAGCGCGGGGCTCAGTTGACGATCGGGCTCGAACGCCTCCGGGTCCTTGCGGGGCCGTTCCAGCGGATCGGCCTCTCGGCAACCGTCGGCGATCCCGAGGAAGTCGGTCGGTTTCTCACTGGTGACCGTGGCTGTTCGATCCGGCAGGTCGAGGTGGGGAGCAAGGTGTCGGTCACCGTTCGAGAACCCCAGATCACCGAGGAGGACGAAACCCTCGCCGGCGAACTGGTGACGGACCCGGAAACCGCGAGCCACGTCCGAGCGATCCGCGACCTCGTTGCCGAAAACGAGTCGACCCTGATCTTTGTCAACACTCGACAGACTGCCGAGGCGCTCGGTTCCCGCTTCAAAGCGCTCGACCTCCCGATCGGCGTCCATCACGGCTCGCTGGCCAAGGAAACGAGGATTCAGGTCGAAGACGCGTTCAAAGCCGGCGAGATCGACGCCCTGCTGTGCACCTCCTCGATGGAACTGGGCATCGACGTCGGGAGCATCGACCACGTCATCCAGTACCAGAGCCCACGCCAGGTGACGCGATTGCTCCAGCGAATCGGTCGGGCAGGCCACCGGAGCGATCAACTCTCGGAGGGAACGATCGTCACTACGCGGCCGGACGACACTTTCGAAGCGCTGGCCATTGCGCGCCGGGCGAAAGCGGGTGAGGTCGAACCGGCGGCCATCCACCACGGCAGCCTCGACGTTGTCGCGAACCAATTGCCGGGGTTGGTCATGGGGCAGGGCGACGTCCCCATCAGAGACGCCTACGAACTCGTGACCAGAGCGTACCCCTTCCGGGACCTGGGACCGGAGCAGTTCCAGGACGTGATCCAGGAACTGCGCGGGAACCGCATCATCTGGCACGACGAGTCGGCAGAGCCCCAGTCCGCCCCGGAACCACTTCGTGGGCGCATCGAGACCACGGGTGGGACCTGGCAGTACGTCTACGCGAACCTCTCGATGATCCCCGACGAGGAACGCTACAGCGTGGAGGACGTCGCAAGCGGGCGCCAGATCGGCACCCTCGACGAGCGATTCGTCGTCAACTTCGCCGAACCGGGCGAGGTCTTCATCCAGGGCGGCGAGATGTGGCGGATCGCCGAGATCGACGACGAGGAGACCCGGGTGAAGGTTTCGCCCATCGAGGATCCGGCCGGCGAAGTGCCTTCTTGGACTGGCCAGGAAATCCCCGTTCCGCGCTCGGTCGCCGGCGAGGTCGGCGAGATGCGTGAGGTTGCGGGCGATCAGTTCGGTGGGGGCGCCGACGTCGACGCGGTCGCTCGGGAGTTCGTCGGCCGGTACCCGGCGAACGCGTACACGATCGGGGAAGCGCTGGACCAGGTCGGCCGGCAGGTCGAAGCCGACGCTCCCATTCCTACCGACGATCGGATCGTGATCGAACGTGAAGGTCGGACTGTCGTTCTAAATGCGGGGTTGGGCCACAAGGCCAACGAGACGATCGGCCGGGTCTGTTCCTCGCTGATCGGCCAGCGCACGGGGTCCTCGGTCGGTATGGAGATCGATCCCTACCGAATCGAACTGGAGGTTCCGGGGGGCGTTTCCGCCCGGGACGTCGCCGAGATCTTACAGGACACGGACCCCGAGCACGTCGGCACGATCATCGAACTCACCGTTAAGCACTCGGACACGTTCAAGTTCCGCCTGTCGCAGGTCGCCGCGAAGTTCGGCGCGCTCAAGCGCTGGGAAGGCAGCGGTGGCTTCTCGGCCGATCGGTTGCTCGCCGCGCTCGAGGACACCCCGATGTACGACGAGGCGATCCGGGAGGTGTTTCACGAGGACCTGGACGTGTCGACGGCCCGGTCGGTTTTACGGGAGATCCAGCGGGGGGACATCGACGTCGTCACTCACGGCGGCCGGACGCCGATCGGAGTGGGTGGGCGGTCGAGCGGCCAGGAGTTGCTCGCGCCGGAGAACGCCGACGCGAGCGTCGTGGAAACGGTGAAGGAGCGCCTGCAGAACGATGGGGTCACGCTCCTCTGTGTCCACTGCGGCGAATACGCCCGCGAGACGAAGGTGCGCCGGGTCCCCGACCAACCCGAATGCCCCGAGTGCGGCTCGACGAGGATTGCCGGACTCAGCCCGTGGGACGATGAAACCGTCCAGGCGGTTCGGGCCCAGGAGAAAGACGAGGACCAGGAGGATCTGACGCAACGAGCCCATCGACGGGCTAACCTGGTACAGTCCCATGGCAAGCAGGCCGTGATCGCGCTGGCGGCGCGGGGGGTCGGCCCACAGAACGCCGCCCGGATCATCGCCAAACTCCGCGAGAACGAGGACGACTTCTACCGGGACATCCTCGAGCGAGAGCGTGAATACGCCCGGACGCGGTCGTTTTGGGACTGAGCGGCTGCGTCGGGGTCGCTGCCTGAAATTTGGCTTAGGCTCGTCAGGTGACGGATCGGCCGGAAGGAGTCACGGTGACGGGCACTCAGGGAGGGATAGCCCCGGCGATGACTCTGCTGGGAGCACCGTAGGGTTCTCTCGAACCCCGGCGCAGTCGGATAATTTCCGTTCCGCGCCGCGCTCAGCGCCTCTTCGAAATTGTCGGCTCACCGGCGGCTTGGTCGGCAACTGCCAGTCCGGCCTCGAATGGCGTTGGGACAAACAAGATGGCGAGTGGGAGTGCGGTGCCGGTAGCGAGGCGTCAGTCAAAGTGAGCTTCAGTCGGATCGAAGGTCTTGAGGACAAGACTGGTGGCTACCCGATCACGCTCCGCATAGAACGGCGCCTGATCAAGAAGCTCCAGAACAAACTCGACTTCTCGGAGAATGACCTGAGCGACTACCTCAGGTTTGAGGGTCAGTGCTGGGTCGGGAACAAGTCGATGATGCCGAGCAACCTGGAAAACAGAGTCAGCTTCTACAGGGATATACGGTTGACACAGAACGCCGAGGACGTCGACGGTTTCTGGATGAACGTGTCGCTGCAGGAGAAATCGGGCCCGGACATGGGAACCGAGAACAGGTGGTGCGACTCGTTGGGGTGGTTGAGAAGGACGCGGTGAAGGCGTGCTTTCTTGAACCCGCGTTCACGGTCCGGCTTCTCCAACAACATCGTAACTCGGTTTTCGCACTGATTTATCTACTTCCCCGGAATTCCGGTAAAATGGCATATTTATATTTCAAACGGGAACATGTCTTGAACACGGAGCGTACTGGGGGTTCCAAGGACCGTGTCGGGTTGCTGTCCTCCTGTCCGTTTCCATCCTTCTCGAACCCTAATCTGGGGACGACTGTTCAGGCAAGGGTGCCAAACCCCGCCCCGTCCATCACTCCCCGTCCGGATCGGCCTTTAGCGGGACCCGTTCCGAATCGACGTCCTCGTAGGCGTTGTCCGAGGAGAGTACCGGCAATCCCTCCGTCTCGGCGGTCGACGCGTGGAAGGCATCGAACGGTGTCAGTCCCTCCTCGAAATAGGTGACGCCCTTGAGGACGATCTGTTGCTCGTGCTCGTATCGGACCGGTACCAGATCGAGCAGATTGGAAAACAGTCGGACGAAATCGAATGTGTGGCGCTCCAGCACGAGCAGTAGTTCCAGGTAGGAAAGTGACGACGTGACGACCTCCCGTTCGTCGAGAACTTCCTTCGCCCGGCCTTGGAGCCAGTCGTCGTCCTTGGCGAGCGCTACGAGGAAATCCGTCTCGACGAACGCGGTCATTCAGGGGACTCCTCGGTGTCCTTCGTTTCCCGTTCGATTTCCGCTTGGGCTTCCTCCCGCGCCCGTTCCAGGGCCTCTTCACGGAGTTCTGCGGCCGATTTCCCGTCGAGGGCATCGCCGACCTCGTCGCGGACGGCCTGCAGCGGGTCGTCGTCGATCGGGACGAGTTCGATGCGGTCGTCGTATTCGACGACGTGGAATTTCTCCCCGAACCTCTCCCGCAGTTCGGCGGAGAGGTAGATTCGACCCTGGGAGTCAGTTTCGACGGACATGTTCGACGATACGTGTGCCATGAGTAAAGTATTTGTGCCAAGAAACCCGCCATCGTGCCATCGAAAGGCAGCGATTCGGTCACAGGTCGAAACGACCATTGTGCCACCCGTCCAACCAATCACCATGCAGTTCGCCCCCGGCGCCAAAAAATACGCCGCGCTTCCGCTTCTCGGAGCGGTGCCGGCATTCCTCATCACGCCCGTCGCGGGCGTCCTCCTCCTCGCAGTCGGGGGAGCGATCCTGGCCTTCTTCCGCGACCCCGACCGGACGCCACCCCTGTCGGGAGTCGTCTCGCCCGCCGATGGAAAAGTCAGCGTCTTCCGGGTCGAGGGCGACCAGGTCCGGGTGGGCGTGTTCATGAACGTTCATGACGTCCACGTCAACCGCGCCCCGCTGGGTGGGGAGATCGAAACCGTCGAGCACGAACCGGGCGGCCATCGTCCGGCGTTCTCGAAAGAATCAGACCGTAACGAGCGAGTCAGCATCCGATTCGACGATCACCACGTGACGCTGATCGCCGGCGCGTTTGCCCGTCGGATCACGCCATACGTGGAGTCGGGCGAGACTGTCGGGCGGGGCGAGAGGATCGGGCACATCGCGTTTGGCAGTCGGGCCGACGTCCTGCTCCCGCCGCGGTTCGACCGTGAAGACGTCAGTGTGGACATGGGCCACAAAGTGCAAGCTGGCGAAACGGTGATCGCCGAAGAATCCTGAGTCAGACCGTCGGATCGACCGATTCAACCGCGGCTTCGAAGTCACCGTGGCCGATTACGATCTCGTCGGCGTGCTCGTTGGCCGTCGCTCCTTCGTACTCGTTTGCGACCTCCCGGATGGCGCGCATCGAGGCCGACCGAACGATGGCACCGAGGTCTGCCCCTGAATACCCCTCCAGTTCCGCCGCGAGCCCGCCAAGGTCCACGTCCTCCCCAAGCGGTTTCCCTTCGGTATGGACCTCCAGGATTGCCCGACGGGCATCCTCGTCCGGTGCGGGGACTTCCACGTGGGTTTCCAGCCGCCCCGGTCGAAGGAGCGCGTCGTCGATAGTATGCTTGCGGTTCGTCGCGGCGACCACCACCAGGTTCGGGTTGTCAGCCAGTCCGTCGAGTTCGGTGAGCAACTGCGAGACGACCCGTTCGGTCACCTCGTGGGTCTCTCCTCGGCCACCGGCGATGGCGTCGATTTCGTCGAAGAACACGATCGACGGAGCGGCCTGGCGAGCCTGATCGAACACGTTCCGGACGGCCTTTTCGGACTCGCCGACGTAACGATCGATCATTTCCGGGCCTTTCACCGCGACGAAATTGACGTCGCTTTCGCCGGCGAGGGCGCGGGCGAGCATCGTCTTTCCCGTCCCGGGCGGGCCATACAGGAGGACGCCGCTCGGCGGGTCAGTTTTGGTCGCCTCGAAGAGGCGATCGTAGGTCAGCGGCCACTCGACGGCCTCGCGGAGGGTTTCTTTGGCCTCGTCGAGGCCACCAACGTCCCCGAAGTCGATCCCCGGCGATTCGGCGACGAATTCGCGCATGGCCGACGGTTCGACGTTCGCCATGGCCGTCTCGAAGTGCCCTCGGGTGACGATGGGATCCCACGCCGCCCGTTCGTCCTCGTCGACGGGCCGATCCCGGAGGGCGACCATGGCAGCCTCGCTGACGAAGGCGTCGATATCAGCGCCGACGAAACCGTGGGTCCGGGACGCAAACCGGTCGAG
>JBKEGM010000158.1:0-6163 GCA_046710005.1 Natrialbaceae archaeon | reverse complement strand
CCTAATGAAGTGTTCGCCAGTGACGTTCAGTACTTTCGACCGCCCTTCGAACTTGACGAACTCCGGTGGGTCCCGTTGCACGTCTTCGGTTCGCACGGAGATTTGCTGGTCGATCATCGGGATCGGGAGTTCGATGTGCCAGGTGACAACCGTCTCGTCAGCCCCGTCCACAGTGAAATCCGAGACGACGCTGATAGCCCGAGCCCGGTTGGACGGGTGCGAGAGGAATTCCCAGACGCGATTCGGATCTGCAGGTAAATCGACGGAACGTTCGACCCTGACCGTCATGGACGCGTTTGGCACCGGAGGAACAAAAAGTACGGCAACGGTTTAGCTCAGCGTGACCTTCCAGGTGGTCGACCGCGCACGACCCCATTTTTCGATGTCCACGTCATCCGATTTTTCGGCGAGGCGGGGGAGACGGACGCCGACCTGTTTCGCGCTCAGGCCCAGGGCGCTCGCGATGTTTTTGGCGCGGAAATAGCGTTCGCCCCGAGAAACGCTTTCATGGAGGTAGGCCACAATGCGCCGTTCCTCTTCCGTGTAGTCACTCATCTCAAACGAGGGTAAGGGATTGCTTCTCTTAATCCTTTTCCGCTATGAGTTCGGTGTCACGCCATATCTGTGCGCCGCGACGATCGCCAGTCCGGCGAAAACCATCGCAGCGGTGAACCCCACGCCTGCGGTTTTCGCCGGTGCCCCCAGGACCATCACTAGCGCGCCGATCACGGCCAACACACTGAACGCGATGGTGACTCCGATACCCATATCCGTCGAATTCTCGGGACCTGCCATACTCATCGTTCACCCGCCGGGGAACTTAGATTTATGCAATCTCGAAGAAGCGACGAGCCACAACGGCGGTTCGATTGGTCCTTCCCAAGGGGAGGACTTTCAGGGTGGAACCCGAGGTGAAGTGGCTGAGTACAGACCCGTATACTCCGGTTACAACCGTCTGATCTCAACCAAAAGTCCTGCCTTCACCTGATCGTCGTGTGCTCGGATTCTTCGTTCAGTGCAAGATTGGCCGCGATTTCCCCGTTTCGCATCGCGTATTGGGCGGTTTGCTGGAGGCTGACCAGAACTTCTCGAATCTGCAACAACTCCTTGTTTGGCAGCTCCGGGAGGTCCTCGAGGATTCGCCCTTCCTCCTCGGTGATTTCGTGGAATTTTTCCCGGACTTCGATCGTCTTATCGTAATCACGTTCGACGGCGGCCTCGACGGCCAGGGCCGTGATCCCATCAACGGCGTCGGTGAGTTCTCGAATGTCTCGGAGCACCGATCCGTCCACGTTGACCGTGCTTTCATCGGCGTCGAGAACGATTTCGGCGATGTCCTGGGCGTTGTCGGCCGTGAGTTCCAGGTTCTTCGCGATCGACCGGTACCCGATAAGCGGGAACCCGTCACTGAGGCCGATGGCCCGTGCCAGACTCGGATTCTGGTACGCGGTGAAGATGAGCCGGAGCATCAGGACGAAAATCTTGTTTGCCTGTCGTTCCCGGTTGAGTGCGCGTTGAGCGAGGTCGCCATTGCCGTGCGCGAGGGCCTTGATCGCCTCACTGCGCATCGTCGAGCCCGTACTCTCGAGACGTTTGATGAGATTGTCGAGCGTGAAGTCCTCCGGGTCTACCGAGCAACGGATCGAGATGTCGTCAGGGGTCTCCTCGATGACCCCCAGCCCCATCAACTGCGTTTCGGCCCGGTAAACCGCGTTGATGTGTTCGCTTTCGAGGGCGCCATCGGAACGCTCGACGCGGATGACTCGTCGACCAAGGACGTACTGAGCGACGATGGCACGTTCGACGGCGTCCGCGTCGAGGTCGTCGGCGTGGATGATCGCCTCGTTCTCCCCGCCGCTCGCTGATTCGGACATCACGGTTAATGTGCCCTTTCCCCCCATCCGGAGGCTCACCTCGTCGCCCTTTTCGACCCCGTGTTCGCTGGCCCACTCGGCCGGTAACGTCATCGCCAACGTGGACGGGCCCAGGCGTTGGACCTTGCGGGTCTCCATGACTGGAACGACGAATCAAGTGCCCTTAAATCAATCTATATGACCTTAGTCGACCGTCCCCTATCCGACTTTTCGGCGGCGAGCGGACCTCATTCCCTATCGATCCAGGTAAATTTTGAAAACGCGGACGAAGGGGAAAGGAGGGACCGTCGCCTCGAGGTTTCACTCGACTTTCATCAGTCGGTGTTCGAACCGCCCGGTTCGGACTTTTATCCAGCCGCGAAGGTCCGCGTTGAGGGCTTCGTCGTCGGTGTCGACCCTGAGGACGCCGACGCCGTCGAGTTTGTCGCGGGAAGCGACGACCTGGACCTCGCACTGGCGAATTACCTCGGGGGAAATCTGGTCGTTCCCGCGTCCGAAAATGAACCCTTGGCCCCCGATGGGCGAGACGACGATCACGTTCCGGTCTCCCAGGTGGTCTAGGATATCCGTCTCGGCGGCGTCTGCCACCAGGACCTCGCCGTCCCGCCAGACGTCCACCCCCAGGGGCGATGGCTCGAAGCCCAATTCCTTCTTGACCGTCCCCACCGTACTTCCCGGGCCCAAGACGTAGGTGCCCTCGGGGTCGGCGTCAGCAGCGAACCCCTCCGCAACGGTCTGGACGGTCCCCCCACTCAGTTGTTTGCTGGCCTGCAATTCGCCGTCCGAAACCGGCACGCTGACGACAGCTTTCAATTCGGTATGGACTTCACCGCCGCGGAATGCGTCCTCGTCGATGTCGTTGACCTCGCGCTGCTCCACCCTGTCGAAACTGGCCGCGATCCGGCCCGCGTCCTCCGGGGAGACGCCGAAGACCCCGGAGTAGACCTTCACGCCGGCCGGGACGCCGAGGATGGGTGTATCATCGGTACTCTCACCGAGTGCCTCGGCGACATCGACAGCGGTGCCATCGCCACCGACGAAGAGGATCAGGTCGACGGCTTCCTCGATGAAGGCCCGGACGGCATTCCGCGTATCCTCGGGACCCGTTTCGGTTTCGTCGCCCGGCGCGTTGGTAACGACCTTCCCTTCCACGCCGGCCGCTGTTGCCTCGTGCTCCCCCATTACCCCGCCTCCGAGGAGTACTTCAGCCTCCGGGGCCCGATTGGCGAAGGCGTCTAGTGCCCGGCGTGCCCGTTCGGGTGCCGTAGGTTCCGCGCCTCGGTCCAGGGCCTCGGCGAGTTTTCCGTCGGTGCCCTTCAGTCCGACCCGACCACCCATGCCGGCGATAGGGTTAACCACGAACCCGATTCGCATGGTTGCGAGTAGGACCGTCCGTGGGAAAAGGGCCGCGTTCGCGGGCGATGCTGTCGGAGTGGTGCGTTTGGGGATGGCGTTTCGGGTGAGTGGACGAGGGACTTGGAACGAATCGCTAAAGCATTAAGGTGCCGGACCGGGAAGGAAGAGACATGACAGTGCCACTCTCCGCGGAGGGACCGACCCTTCCGATCGATCTCGTCGGATACGTAGTGTTGTTCGCCGCGCTTGCCGTCACCGTCGGCTGGCTCTGGTATTTGTACCGATAGCACACGTCCGTCACTCGTTCTCGTCCGGTGATTCGACCCTGTCTCGCAACCAGGCGGCCGCTTCGGCGACGGTTCCGGCGTCCTCTCCCTGAATCCTGAGGCGGACGTGATCGCCGGGATAGCTCCCGACTGACACCGGATATCGTTTTCTGAGTGTTTCGATGCGGCCGACGAGTGCACTCTCGGGTTCGCCTGCGTGAACGGTCTCCCGGTGCCGAAACGGGCCATCGAAGTCCTCGAGTACCTCGTCGAACATCGCTTTCATTTCTTCGGGGACGCCCGGGAGGACGTAGACGTCGTCGATTACTGCTCCTGGAGCGACACCGGTTACGTTGTGAAGCGGGCGCGCTCCGTCGGGAATTTGAGTCGTTCCTTCGACGAGATCTTCGCGGGCGTAGCCCCCCTCCTCAATGAGCCATTCGAGGGCTGTCTGATTCTCCACCAGGTCTCGCCCGAACGCTGCTGCCAGGCCCTCCATCGTCACGTCGTCATGAGTCGGCCCGATTCCACCGGTCAGGATTACCCCGTCGTACTCGGCCCGGTACTCGTTGACCACCCTGGCGACGTCGCCAACCCGGTCGGGCACGACTGTCACCCGTTCGACGTCGACCCCCCGATCGTCCAGTTGCTCACAAAGCCACATCGCGTTCGTGTTGAGCGTGTCTCCCGAGAGGAGTTCGTCGCCAACTGTCACCAGCGCGACCTGCATAGCAGTTCGTAGGCTTTCGCGCGGTAAGAAGCTTCAGTTGGAAACCAGAACGCCCGCGACGTCATTGCATCCCTGGTGGCGGTTCCCGATCGAACTCGTCGTCCTCGGTGTCGACGTCTAGACCGACTTCCTCCCGAACTTCCCTGAGCGATTGGATCTGCCAATACCTGTAGAGGGCTCCACCCCCTCCAAGCAGGAAAATCAGGAGGAGGACACCGCCGAAGAGATAGATGTCTCGCTCGAGGTAGTACCGGATCGAGATATTCGCCGACGCGTCGTCCCACTGTATGTGGACACGGCCCTGGTCCTCCTGTGACACTGTGGCGCCCCCGGGAGACACGTCGCCCACAATAGGAATGCCAATCCGCATATTCTCCGGAAGGACGACCTCGTAGGATCCGGCGAGGTAGTTGGGGAGACGGAAGTGCTTGTTTTCAGCGTCGGCGGTCAGGGCGACGCTCCCATTCGCATCGGGCACCGATATCACGGCGTTGTTGTTTTTCTTCTGAATAGATAATTGTGAGCCGTTGATCACGGTGCCGTTGGGATACCGGTACCGAACCGCCCGGATGCCCAGGGGGTACTTGCTGCGGAAGTCCCGCCGGAAGAGTTCGAGTTGTTCGGTGCCATTCAAATCGTAGATGGCCTTGAACTGGCCATCCAGCACCCAGATGTTGACTTTTGTGTCGGTCTCGTTCCAGGCGTAATCGCCACCTGGCGGCTCTTCGTCGATTCGTTCCGTCGAGAACGAGTCGTCGCCAAAAAACGGGAGCGACGAACACCCGGCGGTGACGGTCAGGAGGGCGACGACCACACCTGCCAGGATTAGTCGGCGGTTCATGGGACGACGGCGCGAAGTTCGGCGGGGAGATACTCCCCAATGTTCGCCAGCAATCCGGGCGGATCGGTTCCTTCCCTGCAGACGATGCTCTGTTCGAGGAGGCCCAGGCGTTCGACGGTCACGATGTCGTGGGCGTGACCTGCACGATTGACGGTCGCCCTGACCTCGGCCCGCGTCGCGCTATTGACGTTGACTCGGCCAGGCCCCCGCGTCCATTCGTAAAGTCGATCGCGTTCTTCGTCCGCGAGACGCGGTGGATCGCCATAGATGAACCGCAAGGGCAGGTGCTGAATGAGCCCGAACCGTTCGCGGATTTGCTCCGGTGTCCCCGGGCCGAGTTCGAGTTCCTCGGCCGGAACCGGAACGTCCTTCCCGGCGTCAAGCACGATTCCATCGTCGCTCCAGGCGTCGAAGGTCCCGACGTAGGTCTCGCCGTCCTCGAGCTGTGGGACGATTTCGCCCCACTCCTCGCGCAAAACGTTACGGGCGACTGGGGCGTCCTCGCCCTCGACCGTCACGCTTGGGAACTCGTCGTGCCGAAGTCCCACGTCGAAATCGACGCCCAGATCCCCCACAGCGTTGCCGACCAGCGATCCGAGGGAGTCAAGCGCTCGTTCGCGCGCATCCCCTTCGACGTACACCTTCGTCGCAAGTACGACCATTATGCGTCCCGTTCGACGTCGACGTTGAGTTCGTCTTCGAGTTGCGCGACGCGCTCGTCAATCGACTGGACGAGCATTTCGTTTTCGAGCGAGTCAAGTTGGCCGCCACACTCCGGACACGAGAACCCGAACTCCATCGCCTCCGCGAACTCGAACCGGATCGAGCAGTTCTCGCAGAGGTAGAACTCGTGATCGAGTTCGTATCCGCGACGGTCTTCTAGCGCTTCGAGCAAGCGGTGCAGTTCCTCTTCCAGATTCTCCGGGATGTTCTGGTACTGGAACGTCCAGAGGTAGGTCAGCCATCCTGAGTCCTCGTCGCGCACCCGACGATACGACGCCAGGTCGTTCTCGTAGAGGATGAACAACGCCCGTCGGACGTCGTTGAGCTCCAGATCGAGTTCCTCCGCAAGTTCCTCGTCGGTCACTTCGCCGTC
>JBKEGM010000157.1:0-6201 GCA_046710005.1 Natrialbaceae archaeon | reverse complement strand
GCCGCCGTGAGTGGGAGTTCGGTAAGGTCGTTGCCCATCGTCTCGAGGGTCCGCCGGGCGATGGTGAAGGTCCCGATCCCGACGGCCGCGCCGCCGATCAGGATGGCCGAGTTCATCTCGAGTTCGCCGCTGCCCACCAGGGGCGCGACCGCATTAGCGATGTTCGAGGTCCCGGAACTGAACGCCATCAGGCAACCGATGACGATGACGGTCGCCACACCGGCTAGTTCTCGCCGGCTTGTGGTTTCCGTGGGCACCGGTCGTGGAACAACCCCGGAGCGGTCGATTTCGACCAGTGGGCCTTCGGTGCGAACCATGGCCACCCTGCGATTGAGTCCCGCGTAGAAATATCGGCCGATGATCAGCGACACCCAGAAGCCGATGAACGGCGAGACGATCCACCAGGTCGCGATCTCCCCCATTTCGGCCCAGTCGAGCGCGCCCCCGGCGAGTGCAAGCCCGGCGATCGACCCGACCGCCGTCATCGACGTCGAGGCGGGCACCCCGAACAGGTTCCCGATCAGCAGGCCCAGGCCGATGAAAAACAGGACGCCAATGCTCGCCTCCAGCGAGAAAACGCCGGGGTTGGTGACCAGATCGGTCCCGAGCGTGGTAACGACCCGACGGCCGATCGTCCACGCACCGACGAAGAAGAATACGGTCATCAATGCGGCGGCCCCCGTTTTCGATATCGCATTCGCCCCGACGGCCGGTCCGAAGGCAGGTCCCGTCGTCGATCCCCCCACGTTGAACCCCACGAAGATCGCTGCGAGGATACCGACGAGAAGTAACACCGAAACCATGATTTTGTCTGAATTACCGAGGGAGGAGACTTAAGCAGTTCTGCTTGACACCCGACCGGTCTCGGTCGTCTCCCGCCCGTTTCGTGAGAGCGGCATCCGTGAGCCAGTCAAGCTTTTTTCGTGTCTGATAACGAAGTGGAGGGTATGGACGCTGGCGAGGGTCGACCAGTTCATCGGTCGCCGAGGCCTGTCGAACCCGTTCTGGCCCGGGGGTGGCACTAGCATGGCAGCACTCTCTTTTTGGGTGCTGGCGGTCCTCGCGACAGTGACCGGCTTCTTTATGGCCTGGGCGTTGGGAGCCAATAGCAACTCGCCCCCATTCGCCCCCGCCATCGGCGCCAACGCGGTCTCAACGATGCGAGCGGCGTTGCTCATCGGCCTCCTCGCGGCCATGGGGGCACTGACCCAGGGTGGTGCTATCTCCGAAACCGTTGGACGGAACCTGATTCGGGGCGTGGCGATCACGCCGCTGGCGGCGACTGCTGGGTTGTTGACGGCGGCAGGGTTCATGGCTGCCGGCGTCTATTCCGGGTATCCCATCCCGGCCGCCTTCGCGACCACCGGCGCGATGGTCGGCGTCGGCCTCTCGCTCGGTGGCGATCCCGCCCTCGACACCTACCGACGCCTCGGGATCTTCTGGCTTCTCGTCCCGCCGATGTCTGGCGGGATGGCGTACGCGACTGCGACGCTGCTCCGGCGCGACGACATTCCCGAGACGGTTGGCGTGCCGCTCCTCGCTGCCGTCGTCGCCGGGATCGTGGCTAACGTCCAACTGAGCATCGTGCCGTCTCCCTCAGGGGCGTCCCAGAGTTCCGTCGCCGCGTTCGTCGCAAGACTGGTCGGGAGTCCGACCGTCGCCGGGGTGGGTGTGATGGTCGTCCTTGTGAGCCTGCTCTTTGCTGTCGGCGGATTCTTTTTCATCCGTCGGCGCACGCAGGCGTCGGTCGACACGGGCATCCGGACTTTCCTCGTTCTCCTCGGGAGCATCGTCGCGTTCTCCAGCGGGGGTAGCCAGGTTGGCCTGGCGACCGGGCCCCTGGAGGATCTGTACGTGGGCGAACTCGGGTTACCAGCCCTCGTCCTGCTCGGGCTCGGTGCCGTCGGTATCCTCGCGGGCGCCTGGATGGGTGCTCCCCGACTGTTACAGGCGACGTCCCGCGAGTACGCCCAACTGGGTGTCCGGCGGTCGATCGCCGCGCTGGTCCCCGGGTTCGTCATCGCTCAGTTGGCTATCGCGTTCGGGATTCCCATCTCGTTCAACAACATCATCATCTCCGGGGTCATCGGCGGCGGCCTCGCCGGCGGGTCGGCAGGCGTCTCCCGGCGCAAAATCGGTGTCACGGTTACGTTCTGGCTCATCACGCTGGCGGCCTCGATCGCGGTGGGGTACGGCGTCTACTGGGGGTTCACGACCGTTCTCGGTATTCAGTGACGCCGACGTGTGCACCCCTTACCGGACGACAGTGACGCTCACGGGGGCGTCCCCAACGACGGCGGTCGCCACGGTGCCCAACAGTCGCCGCGCGATCTCGCCTCGTCCGCCCCCGTGCCCGCCCATGACCACATGATCGACGTCGTTCTCGTGGACGTACTCGAGGATCGCCTCGCCCGGGTCCCCCGTCTCGATCGCCGTCTCGACAGTACGGTCGGCTTCGGCCGCCCTCCGTCGGGCTCGATCGACCAGGCGGTCGGCCCGCTGTCGGGCCGTCTCCACCCGATCCTCGTCCGCTTCGATGATCCCGCCCTCGCTCATGTAGGCGTCCAGGGGCGTCACGACGTTCAGCAGCGTGATCCGGCAGTCGAACGTTTCGAGCGCGTGCTCCAGGGCGTCGTCCGCCAGGGGTGACCCGTCCAGCGGAACGAGAACGTGTGAGGGGGTCACAGTAAACTGTATTGACCCGGATGGCTTGAAGGTGGTGTCGAATTGGGGTCCGTACTCCCTGCATCCCGGATCAAAACCTCGATTCCCGGGTTTGCCACTCGGATCGACCTGTCAACAATACGTATCAGTGCTTCGATTCGGGTTTTACTTCGTCTTTGGTTCGTCGTCCTCGCTGGGGTCCGCCCCCGTTTCGTCGTTCGTGTTATTGGTGGCGTCGCTCACTTTTTCTTCGACTTTCTCATCGACGGTGGCCTCGACCTTCTCGTCGACGGTTTCGTCCACTTTTTCTTCGACCGTTTCTGCGGCTTTCTCTTCGACCTTCTCGTCCACTTTTTCTTCGACCGTCGCTGCAGCTTTCTCTTCGACTTTCTCGTCCACTTTTTCTTCGACCGTCGCTGCAGCTTTCTCTTCGACTTTCTCGTCCACTTTTTCCTCGACCGTCGCTGCAGCTTCCACTTCTATTTTCTCCGCCACCGTCTCTTCGACTTTCTCCTCGACGGTTTCACCCACCTGCTCACCGACGGTTTCCTGCACAGTCTCTCCCATCCGTTTCTCAACCCGCTTTTCCACCGCCTCGCCGACCGTTTCTTCAACCGTCTCGTCGACGGTTTCCTCCATCGACTCTTCGACCTGCTCTTCGACGGTCTCTTCGACCGCCGTGGACATCCAGTCTGGGTCGTACTGGGACATCTTCCAGGCGACATGGACGAAGTATGCGATCAAGACCCCGAATCCGAACGCCAGGCCGACGGCCCTTTCGGCAACCACGATCAGCACGACGGAAACGAAGATCAAAGCGCCGTAGGCGGCGTCGACGAGCGCGTCGGTTCGCTGTGGATTCATATAGTTGTCATTCCGCGAACCGCGCGAAAGTTCTTTGGGTTGCCGTGGGCCCATCGACGGCGGCGGTCCTTTTGGCCCACATGAAAAGCGCTTTGAGTATCGATTCGAAACATCTTCACGAACGAGTGTCTCCGCGTCAGAACCCTCTCAACCAACTGTCCCGCCTTTCGAACCCGATACGCGCGCTCATCTGTGCCATCGGGAGCGGTCTCGCCAGGTTCGACCTCGTCGATCGCGAGCGCGTGGAACGGACGGCGGACCTTTCCTGGCCCCGGATCGTCACCGGGATCGCCAGGATGTCCAAGAACGCCGTCGACGTGGCGATGGTAGGGGCAGTCGCAGGGATCAATGCCATCAATGGGGTCGGGTTGGCCGGACCGTTCTGGGGCATGGCGTTTTCGATCGGTGGCGGCGTGGCGGCCGGAGCGATCGCACTGGTCTCTCAGCGCTACGGCGCCGAGGAGTATGGCGAGATGTCCCAGGCGATAAGATCGAGTTTCGCGCTCGTCGTCCTCGTGACGCTCCCGATCGGCGCGCTGTTCTTCCTCTATCCGACGGCCCTCATCAAGATCATCAGCAGCGAACCCGCGACGATCAGTGAGGGCGCCGCGTACCTCCGGATCATCGCCTTCGGCGTGCCGTTCGCGGGTTTGAACCTGATCGGCAGTCGTGTCTACATCGCCGTCGACGACGCCTGGACGCCGATGGTCGTCCGCTCCGGTGGAGCCGTCACGAACATCGGCCTGAACGCCGTTTTCATCTTCGGGCTCGGGATGGGTGTCGAAGGCGCCGCTACCGGCACGGTCCTGGCGAATGTACTGGTTACGGGTGTCTTCGCGGGCGGACTCGTGTTCGGCTCCCTTCCCGGCACCAAGGACTTCCCCACTCGGGTAAATCCGATCGCAAGCTACCTGCACCGGGACATGATGCGTGATATCGTCGAAATCGGCCTCCCGGTCACGGGGCGCAATAGCGTCTGGACCGTCGCACGGTTCCCGATGCTGGCGATTGTCGGAATGTTCGGCCAGACGACTCTGGCGGCGTACATCGTTGCCCGCCGGGTCTGGGGCCTGATGAACACGCCAGGTTGGGGGTTCGGCCTCGCGGCGTCGAGCCTTGTGGGACAGGAACTCGGCGCCGAGGACGAAGCGGACGCCGAGTCCTACGGCGTCGAGATCACCCGCCTGGCCGTCGGTACCTACGCCGTCTTTGCTCTCTTGGCGGCCGTCTTCGCGGAACCGATCGTCAAACTGTTCGTCAACGACCCACCATCGGGGACGATTCCAATCGCGGTCGGTCTCGTGCTGGTCGGCGCCGTCGCGATACTGCCCCAGGCCGTCAAAGCCACGATGGCCGGGGCACTCACTGGTGCTGGCGATACGCGATGGCCGTTTTATAGCCAGTTCCTCGGCATGGTCATTATCGCCATTCCACTGGCATACATCGGGGCGACCACGCGACTCGGGATCATCGGCCTCTATCTTACCCTGTTCGCGGAGAGTACGGTCCCCGCCGTGATCAACTACTACCGGTTCTCGACCGGGAAGTGGAAGGCGATTAGCCGGGAGTATCGACCTGACGCCGCGCCGACCGACGACTGACTGGGGAGCAAGTGAACTATCCAGGGTCGATTCATCGGTTCATCGTTCGATATGCTGACGGAGTGGACAGAGGACTGAGCAATCGGAATCGCAACGATTATTCTGTAGAATAACGCAGGATGCTGTTCATGTCGCCTGATGAGCCCCCGACCGCCGCGGACGCATACGACAAATTATCACAAACGGACGAAACGCGAGAAGACGACCCGTATTGTGCGGATCTGGAATTCCCCGCGATGAGGGAACTCGTTCCAGACGTAGCGGGAAAACGAGTCCTCGATGCGGGTTGTGGAGCCGGTCGGTACGCGGAGTGGTTGATCGAGAAGGGGCGGACGTTGTCGCTGTTGACAAGAGCGAAGAGATGGTCGAACAGGCGAGACAACGAGTTGGCGGTCGAGCAGACGTGTACGGAGCCGACATTGGAACGGTCCTCGAATTCGCGGGGATGGTGAGTTCGATGGTATTGTCAGTGGTCTTTCACTCCATTACGTTGAAGACTGGCGACCGACGTTCGCGGAGTTCGCTCGCATCCTCCGACCGGGTGGATTTCTCGTCTTTTCGACCCACCATCCACTGGAATACTACATCGCGTTCGAGGCGGAGAACTACTTCGAGACCGAACGCGAACGAATGACGTGGTCAGGCGCTGATGGAGAAGTCGATGTTCCATTCTATCGCCGGCCGTTTTCCGAGATGATCAACCCTCTCATCGAATCCGGGTTCCAACTGGACGAAGTGATCGAACCGAAGCCGACTGAGACGTTTAAAGAGAAACAACCGGACTCCTACGAGAAGCGACTGACATACCCGACGTTTCTGTGTATTCGAGCGTCGAAACCCGAATAGCGGTTTAGCGTTGCGGTGAGGGTGCTAAGCCCTCGTCCTCAAGGAGCGACCAGCGGGAGCGAGTAGGGCGGGGATACAGCACCCGCCCGAGTACCAAGCACACAATCGACATGTTTAATTAACTATGTTGCGAAAGTAATAGACACGCGCATGGAGTACAGCCCACGTTACAGGCTTTTGCCAACAAGCGACCACCGCGAATTACTGGGCTGGCAGAAAAACACCG
>JBKEGM010000156.1:0-6218 GCA_046710005.1 Natrialbaceae archaeon | reverse complement strand
GTCGGCGACGATCCGGAGGCCAAGGACCAGGTCCGACGACTGGCCGATGGGATCGAGGGACTCCGACCACTGGACGCGGGGCCACTCGCCAACGCGCCCGAGATCGAAGGGCTCACGCCGCTTATGATCAACCTCGGCCGCTACACCGACGGCCTGCACGATCCAGGCGTGTCGTTCCGGTAACCGCTCCCCGCCGCAGTTGGTGACGTTACACAACGGAGCAAGGCAAACCGACACTCAGATCGCGAAAAATCAGACGCCGGCCTCTTCCAGAGCCGACGCGAGATCGTCTTTCTGGGTGACGCCAACGAACCGGTCGACCACGCCCTCGTCGTTCTCGATGATCACCGTCGGAAGCGAGCGGACCTGGTATTCGTTGGCCACGTCCTGCTCCTCGTCCACGTCGATACGCTCGATATCGAACGCTTCGTCCCAGTCCTCGTGGAGTTCATCCAGGATTGGTTCCTGGGTCTTACACGGCCCACACCAGTCCGCATAGAAATCCATTAGCGTCACTGTCATGCGTTCGACCCGGATCTTACCCGCCACCGCGCATAAGGGTTTCCCACTTGTGTATTGGCGCTTCACCATCGTCCGGTGTCGAAAGGTTTAGTGCCCGTCGTCGCCGAAGTGACTACATGAGCAGCGGACAGAACTCGGGCGGGCTGATGTCGAGTGCCGGCCTGGTTCGGTACTTCGACGCCGAGGACCAGAACGCGATTCGTCTCGACCCGAAAACCGTCGTCGCGTTCGGCGTCTTCTTCGGTCTCATCGTCCAACTCCTCCGACTTGTCGCGTAAGCGACACTCGGAAGCCCACCCTAACGACCCCGACCGTTTCCCGGAGAGCATTCAGTCTCCAGCTCTATTGACTGCCACGTACGAGGGGCTTTTCTCGCTTGACCCCATCGACGTGGGTATGGACGCTTCGATCGACGCCGTGCGCGTCGCCGGCACGACGGACGGGCCCGTCCCAGTCGTGTTGCTCGCTGTGGACGATGCAGACGACCTGCTCCCGATCTACGTCGGCTTCGAGGAGGCCGCGAGCATCGCGCGTGGCCAGGATGCGACGGATATCGGCCGTCCGCTGACGCACGACCTTCTGCTGGACGTCGTCGAGGAACTCGGCGGCCGGGTGACGAAGGTCGTCGTGAGCGCCATCGAAGAAGCGGACGTCGGTGGGACCTACATCGCCGACCTCCACGTCCGGACCCCGCGCGAAGACGTCGTCGTCGACGCCCGGCCGAGCGACTCGCTCGCCCTGGCCGCCCGGACGAACGCCGAAATTGAGGTGGCCGATCCGGTGTTCGAGGACGGCGGCCAGGATCCGACCCGGTTCGAGGACCTCCAGGACATCCGGGAGGTGACGGAACTCGCATGACCGACGACGTCCTCGACGAACTCTACGACGTCATCGAGGATCGGAAGCAAACCCTGCCCGAGGGGTCCTACACTGCCGCCCTGTTTACCCACGAAAAGGGCGAAAACGCCGTGCTGGAGAAACTCGGCGAGGAAACGACCGAACTCCTGCTGGCTGCCAAGGACGACGACCGCGATGCCGTCGCCCACGAGTCGGCCGACATCGTCTACCACCTGCTCGTGTTACTGTCTATGCAGGACATCACCCTCGAGGAACTCCGCGACGAACTCCGGGAGCGGCGCTAACGGCGACCGATTTTTGAGAACACCACCAAATATCAGGTGAGCTGGATGTCCTGGAGATCGAAGTGGCGGCTGGCGAGGTGTCGCGCGTCCTCGATGTTCCTGCCGTCGGCGCCGATGGCGACGCCCCGATCCGCCTCCGCCACCTCGGCATAGGCAACCGTTCCGTCGTCGGTCTCGCTGATGGTGACGTTATAGACTGCCGCTGGTGACAGGGCATTCGCGACGAAGTTTGCCGGCGTCTCGGCCTCCTCCACGAGCTTCACGTCGACGCCGATCCGCTCCTCCAGGTCGTGAACGTTCTCCCCACCGGGACCGATGGCTTGCCCCATCTCACCGGCTTTGACCACCACCAGTACTCGCCCATCCTCGGTCACGACGCAGTCCCGACCCGTGGCTCCGGTGACCTCCTCGAACAGGGCAAGATAGCGACGTTCCTCGTCCGACAGCGTGCGCTGGGCCATAGCGTTCAGTCGGCTTCCTCGGAGGCACTCAGCGACCCCATTCGCAGGTCGACGTCACCGGTGCCGAGTTTGATCGGCTTGCCGACGATGACGTTCTCAGTAACGCCGTTGAGGTCGTCGATCGCCCCATGGATCGCGGCGTCGAGGAGGTGGTTGACCGTCACCTCGAATGCCGCCCGCGCCAGGACCGAATCCTTCGCGCCGGAGATACCGTGCCGGCCGATGGACTCGATGGTCCCCTGGTTGGTCATGATGTCCGCGACGAGCATCAGGTGGCGGACGTTCACGTCGTCCAGCCCCTGCTCCTCGAGGGTCATCATCGTCTCGTTGATGATCGACTCGCGGGCCGCCTCGATGCCGAGATTGCTGTTGATCTCGTGGATGTTGTTCGTCGTGGTCCGGGAAGCGTCAACGCCCTCGATCTCGAGCACGTCGCCGAAGGCCGATCCCTCCGTATAGAGGACGAACTCTTCGCCGTCGTCGGTCTGTTCCTTACGGATAACCACTCGCGACACGTCCTCGATGCCCTTGAAGACCACCTCGCGCAGTTCCTCGACCAGCTGGAGGAGTTGCCGATAGGACGGTTCGGGCGGACCGAAGTCAACCACTGTTCCCCGCTGGACGGTTTCGACGCCGAGTTCGTCCTGGATGGTGTCGGCGATGATCCCGGCGACGACCTCCGGGTCGTCCTCGGTCGGCCAGCGCTCGAGAAGGGTTTCCTCGTTGAGGTCGATCCGGACGCGCATGTCCGCGACGTTCGTCGACACGTCCCCCAGCGCGAGGATCCGCGTGGCCTCGATCTTCCAGACGACCTGGTGGGCCATCTCCCGATCCGCCCCGAACTCGTCCTCGAGGTGGATCGTCATCATCGGCGTGTCCGGTTCCTTCCGGGCGTCCACCAGCTCGATGAGCCGGGGCAGGCCCTGGGTCACGTCGATCTCGGCGACGCCGGCGTAGTGGAACGTGTTCATCGTCATCTGCGTGCCGGGTTCCCCGATCGACTGCGCGCTCACCGTCCCAACGGGATCGAGGGGATCGACCCGCGTGTCCAGGTAGCGCGATTCCACGCCTCGGGCAATCTCGTCTGCCTGCTCGACGGTGACGTCCTCGCGTTCCTCGATCGTGCTGTACACCTGGTCCTTGAGGCGTCGCGGGAGGTCGGTGTCCTCGACGACGGCCTCCATATCCTCGGTTATTGCAGTCATGGTCTCACCTCAGTCGTCCCCCAGGGCCCAGTCGTCGGCGTGTTCCGAGAGGTTCGTCGGCGGTGCCTCGCGCCCGAGGAACGCCTCCTTCTCCGCCGCGTCGTCGAACTCAGCCTCGAGAACGCGGTCGGCGATCCTGTCAATATCAATGGCATGGTCCTCGTCCGAAGAGACCTTCACCGGGCTGGTGCCGTCCTCGCCGAACTCGAACTGGACGATCGTGTCCGAGGTGTCCCGGACGGTGCCGTCGTACTGGGTCTCGAGTTCGGAGAGGGCGTTGATCAGTCGGCGCTGCAAGTACCCCGACTTCGAGGTCCGGACGGCCGTGTCGACCAGTCCCTCGCGGCCACCCATCGCGTGGAAGAAGAACTCCCGCGGGGTCAGACCGCCGGCGTAGGAGTGCTCAACGAAGCCGTGGGCATCGGCCGAGAGGTCGTTGGGTTCGTAGTGGCTGAGGGTGCGGTCCTCGTAACCACGGTTGATTCGCTCGCCGCGAACTGCCTGCTGGCCGACGGCGCCGGCCATCTGGGTCAGGTTCAGCATCGATCCACGGGCGCCGGAATCGGCCATCACGACCGCCGGGTTGTCGTCCGAGAAGTGGTCTTCGGCGATGTCGCCGGCGTTGTCACGAGCATTGTTCAGCGTCTGCAGGATCTTCATCTCCAGGGTTTCGTCGACCGTCCGGCCCGGCAGGCTTTCGAGTTCCCCACGATCGTAGACGTCGATGAGTTCCTCGACGCGGTCGTAGGCGCTCCCGATCGCCTCGTCGATCTGGTCCTCGGCCGCCTCGGAAATGGTTTCGTCGTCGATCCCGATCGAGAATCCGAAGTGCATGATCGAGCGCATCGCCAGCGCCGAAATCTCGTTGATCAGACGGCGAGCCCGGGTCTTGCTGTAGACCTTCGCGACCGTGTCCACGATTTCGCCGCCGAACGCGCCGACGGCACTGTCGTCGATCGTCCCCGTCAGCAACTGGCCCTCCTCGATGAGGACCGTGTCGCCCGCTTCGCTGGTGAACTCCAGGTTGAGGTCGTCGGGCAACAGTTCCGAGAACAGGTCACGACCCGTCCAGAACGGCGTGTCGTCCTCGTCGGTCCCCGACGGGTCCGGGAGTCCGTCGATGTGCGTTGCCCGCAGGAGGTCGAGCGCCTGCGTCTCGTTGAACTGCGGGTTCTGGTGAGTCAGTAGATACGTCCCCGTGATGTGGTCCTGAATGGCCCCGATGATGTTTTCACCCATGCGCGGGCTGAGCATCTGTTCCTGAACGCGCATCAGGGACCGAGCTTCCGCCCGGGCCTCCTCGTTCTGGAGGGCGTGCATGTTCATCTCGTCCCCGTCGAAGTCGGCGTTGTACGGTGGGCAGACGGTCGTGTTGAGCCGGAAAGTCTTGTACGGCATCACCACGACCTCGTGGGCCATGATCGACATCCGGTGCAGGGATGGCTGGCGGTTGAAGACCACGATGTCGCCGTCGACGAGGTGACGCTGGACCTCCCAGCCGGGTTCGATCTTCTCCGCGAGGTCCTCCTTGGCCTTCGGGAGGATCTTGACGGTCTTGCCATCGGGGCGGCGCACGCGGTTCGCGCCCGGATGGCCATCGGGGCCGTTCCGGACGTACCGCTTTGCCTCCTCCATGTTGCGCTCGGTGACGTTCATCGTCTGGGTCATCTCCGAGGCGACCCGCTCCGGGACGCCAACCTCGTTTAGCGAGAGCGTTGGGTCCGGTGAGATGACCGTCCGCGCGGAGAAGTTCACGCGCTTGCCGGACAGCGAACCACGGAACCGACCCTCCTTGCCCTTCAGGCGCTGCGAGAGGGTCTTCAGCGGGCGCCCAGAGCGGTGGCGGGCGGGTGGCGTACCCGATATTTCGTTGTCCATGAACGTCGTGACGTGATACTGCAGGAGTTCCCAGAGGTCCTCGATGATGAGTTGGGGCGCGCCGGCCTCGCGGTTTTCCATGAACCGCTGGTTGATGCGGATGATGTCCACCAGCTTGTGCGTCAAGTCGTCCTCGCTGCGCTGGCCGTTGTCCAGCGTGATCGAGGGGCGGGCCGTGACCGGCGGCACCGGAAGGACCGTCAGGATCATCCACTCCGGCCGTGACGTTTCCGGATCGATCCCCAGCACCTCGACGTCCTCGTCGCGGATGTCCTCGAACCAGTCGCGGATGTCGCTGGGCATCAGCTTGTTCATATCCTCCTCGGTAAGGTCGACGTCCAATGCGGACTCGATGGCCTTGCGCTGCTCCTCCCGTGGGCGGAACTCACCGGAGAGGATCTCGTTGATCCGACCGAGGTCGATCCCCGTGTCCTCCGCGAGTTCCTGGGGACTCGTCCCCACATCGTCTTCCTCGTCCTCATCCGGCTGCATCGCCTCGGCAATGATCTCGGAGTACTCGCCCGCGAGGACGTCCTGGACCTCGTAGTAGGTCGTCGGCTTTTCGTGTTGAATGTCGTACTGGACCTCGCCGCAGTGCGGACAGACGTCCTTCTTGCGAGCCTGTCTGATCGCAGCCTTGGTGACGTCGGTGATGTCCTGGCCGAGATTCCGTGTGGTTTTCAGTTGGTCCCGGAACTCGTCTTTCTCTTCCTCCGCGAGTGTCAGCTTCGAGCACTCCCGACAGGTACCCCGCAGGAGGCGACGGATGAGTTTCGTAAACCCGACGTGGATGACTGGCGCGGCCAGTTCGATGTGGCCGAAGTGGCCGTTACAGGATCCGGAGTGCTTGCCGCAGGTCTTGCACTCCAGGCCGGGGTCGATAACCCCCAGGCGAGGGTCCATCAGCCCCATGTCGATGGGGAATCCGTCGTCGTCGTATGTGTCCGCCGTGATGATCTTCGTGGCGGACATGTCGCGGTACTCCTCGGGATTCATCAGCCCGAAGGTGA
>JBKEGM010000155.1:0-6233 GCA_046710005.1 Natrialbaceae archaeon | reverse complement strand
CCTTGAACACGCCGTCCCCGGCAGCTTCGGCGTCGACAGCGACGTACTCCAGGTCGGCGGCTTCGGCCGACTCGACGGAGTGACCCACGCGGACGAACGGGAGCCGGCCGAGTCCGGAAAACATGACGTGGTGGTGGACGGACTGGTAGGACGAAAGCGTGTCGTCGTTCCGGTGGGCCAGAACGTTCCCGGCGGCGGTGGCCGCCTGATGTTTCGAGACGTGGAGAATAGGCTCCCGGCCGTTGGCGCCTCCACGATGAAGACGCGCTCGTCGCTGTCGGCCTGCATCGTATCCTCGACCCAGTCATCACCCGGCTCCAGCATCGTGTTCTCGAGGCCGAGTCCATCGAGTGCCGGCTTGCGGCCGGTGAACGCGTACAGTTCCTCGGCTTCGAGTGTCTCGGCCTCGCCGCCCTGCTCGACGGACACGCGAACGCCGTCGTCGGTCGACTCGATCCGGCGCGCCTCGGCGTTCGTTCGGACGTCCATGTCGAAGGCGTCGCGATAGTACTCGGCCAGATCCTCGCCGAATCCGGAGTCGGCTTCTCCCGAGATAGAGGACGTTGACCACGGCGACGCCGAAGAGGACGAGGGGGACGGCTGTCGTCACGAATCCACGGAGACGCAGCCAGAGCTTCGTGGCCACGTTCTCGAGGCGGGGCTGTCGCATCGGCGGGATGTCGATGGCGACTTCCGGCGAGGAGCCGGGGATGACTTTGTTCAAGATCGCCCCGAAGACGAAGAAGCCGGCCAGCAAGTACAGCAGGATGTAGCCGGTGTACTGCGGGATGAGCGAGAGCATCACGCCAAGCTGTGCGCCACACGGTATGACCACCGAGAGGAGCGTCATGGTGATGAAGCGCTGTTTGTCGGTCTCGAGGGTCCGGGTCGCGGCGACGCCCGGCACGTTACAGCCAAAGGAGAGGACCATCGGGACGATCGCGAAGCCGTGGAGTCCGATCCGGTGGAAGACCGTATCGAGGGGACCGTCAGTCCCGCCGATTCCCGGAACACCGTCGTCGCGTCCTCGACCGGAAACTCTCCGGTAAAGAGACCGTAGCCGAGCACACTCAACTGAACCAATCGAGGTCGTCGGCGACCTCCAAACAGACGTCGCCGAGGACACCGTCCGTCGGATCGTCGAGTATGCCGAACAGGACTACGTCGTGGCTGAAGCGGCCCAGGAAGACAGTCCCTTGTCGGTCCATCTCGCGGGCGATGTACCCGCTGACGTCCAAGTGTTCGGTCGAGTCGCTACCGCCCGAACGACCGATGGCGAAACCGGGACCATTACTTTACGCTCGGACACCTGGGGGTATGGCGAGGAAGCGTCCCCTGTTCACGCGTTCCTCGGTTCGATGTTCGCCTGTCTGGCCTACTTCGTCCGAGACAAGGCAATGGAAAGGGACCTCCGAGTCAAGGAAATAGGCGTCGAAGCCGCTATTCCATCCGAATTCGGCAGGATCGATGCCATCGAACGCGATGTTGGCCTGGAAACCACCGTGGCGGACAACGAAGTGTCGACACTCGTCGAAAACGCCACGCGTGACTGCGTCGTCGACGACCGAATCGCAAAGGATGCTCCCGTTGACGTCGATTGGTCGCGGATAGAATAGGACCGATTTCGCCCGACCGCCGACTCAGACGTCGAAACAGCCAGCCTCGGTCGCCGCCTCGAACAGAGCGTCGAAGTCGACAAGGCGCGGCCCGTCGCCCTCCGGCCACAGCCGAATTCGAGCGTCCTGAACTTCCACGTCGCGTTCGCCGTCGAAACTCACGACACCACGATCGATCTCGAATTCCATTTCTTCGCCGTCGGCCAGGTCCCGTTGCTCCGCGATGCCGATCCGGTCGACCACCCCAGGAACGGGGATAGCTCGAACCGCATCCGGGGCCTCATCGGGTGGGGAAAACCGTGCGCCAATACCCCCGGGAACGTCTGGTCGCATTGTTTCGAGGGTCCCCAGCATTCCCGAGAGACCGCTATCGCCAGCGTTTGCTCGGGAGACGACACCGCCGACGAAGTCACTGCCATGGAGGATCGCCCGGGTCCCGGTGAATTCCTGGTCGATGATTCCGATCGTCCCAAGCCCCATTACCTCGCGTCTTCCGTTCTGATCCTCGATGACGCCCCGTACTGTCCCGTGCCGGTAGGTGACCTCCCCTGTATCCACTCCATCGGTAGCAATCACGGCGGCGCCCAGGCCCGCCGCCGTGCCGTCGATATACGTCGGGACCACGTTATTGGTCCCGGTCGAAATACCGGCGATTGGAAGATCGCCCGCCTCCATCGTAACGTCGCGAACGGTCCCATCGCCCCCTAGCACAACAACGGCGTCGGCGAACTGGCTGAGCCTGGCAGCCGCCATTCTCGTGTCCTTTCTGCTACCCTGGACCGGGATGTCGAGTGTTCTAACGGCAACTTCCTCCGGTGCGTCTTCGAGGATTCGACGGGCGATCCCCGTTTCGTCGGGCATGAGCAGCACTTCGACGGGTTCCTCCACGGCGGTTACTCCCTCCAGCACCGCCACGCCGGCCCAGCGCTTGGCATAGTTGTCGCTCACGACCGCGCTGCCGACCAGACGGCGGCTATCGCGACCCGCGGACGGGTTGACGATCAGACCGATGGTGCCTTCGATCACGGACATTAGTCCAAGAGCAATCTAAAAACTATGACGGTGAGTTTGGTCAGGCGATCTGCTCGATTGCGGCCCGAACTTCGTCGCCCGAGGGCACGACATCGTCCTCCAGGGGCGGACTGAACGGGATGTGGACGTCCGGGATGCCGACGCGCTGGATCGGCGCGTCCAGGCTGTAGAACCCGTCCTCGACGACCCGGGAGATCACCTCACCATGCGATCCATAGGACAGCGGGCTCTCATCGGCGACGACGAGTCGCCCGGTCTTTTCGACGCTGTCGAGGATGGTGTTCGTGTCCATCGGGTACAACGACTGGATGTCGATGACCTCGACGTCGGTGGTGGCCGCCATCTCCTCCGCGACGGTCAGTGATTCGTTCACCAGGCGCTGGGAAGCCACGACGGTGACGTCATCACCTTCGCGCTCGACGTGGGCTTCACCCAGCGGGATCGTGAAGCCCTCGTCGGTCGGTACCTCGCCCTCGTTTTCGTACATCACCTTGTTCTCGAAGAAAATCACCGGATCGTCCGACCTGATCGCGGACTTGAGGAGCCCCTTCGCTGCGCGGGGCGATCCCGGCGTGGCGGCCTTGACGCCCGGTAGGTGTGCGAACCAGGTATGGTATGACGAGGAGTGCTGGCTGGCGGCCCGCTGGCCACCACCCTCCGTCGTTCGGATGGTCACCGGGAGATCGGCTTTGCCCCCGAACATGTAGCGCATCTTCGCCAACTGGTTGTGGATCTGCTCCATCGGAACACCGATGAAGTCCACGAACATGATCTCCGGGACCGGGCGCATCCCGCTGGCCGCCGCGCCGACGGCTGCGCCGATGAAGCCCGCCTCGCTGATCGGCGTGTCGACGACGCGATCCTCGCCATACTGCTGCATGAGATCGCCGGTGACGGCGTTGACTCCGCCGAATTCACCAACGTCCTCGCCGTACACGACGACGCTCTCGTCACGGGCCATCTCCTCGCGAAGGGCCTCACGAACCGCCTCGCGGACGGTCATCGTTTCGGTTTCGGACATTGCTTCACTCATCGTCGGTCACCTCCCGTGCCATCGGCACGGAAGCGATCGGCGAAGTGGTCGATCTCGGGGACTTGATCCGCGTACATATCCTCGTAAGCAAGGCGCTTGTCGGGATAGTCCGCCTCCTGGGCGAACTCAACAGCGTCGGTAATCTTCGCCTCGATATCGGACTCCAACTCGGCGAACTCCTCCTCGGTGAGTTCGCCGCGGTCCATCAACCGTTGCTTGAAGTTATCGATCGGATCGTTTTTCTCGCGCCACTCGTCGATCTCCGATTCATCGCGATAGGGCTGATGGTCGCCTTCGAAATGGCCGCGGTACCGGTATGTCTCGGCTTCGATGATTGTGGGACCCTCTCCGTCCAGAGCCCGGTCACGGGCCTCACTTACTGCTTCGAAAACCGCCGTCACATCCATTCCATCGACGGTAAAGCCCGGAATGCCGTAGGCCTCAGCGGTCTGGCTAAGGTCCTCAATGTTGTGTTGTTTTTCGACGGGCGTGCCCTCGCCGTACTGATTGTTCTCGATCACGAATATGCCCGGCAGATCCCAGGTGGCCGCAAGGTTGAGGGCCTCGTGGACCTGCCCCTGGGCGACGGCCCCGTCACCGAAGAACCCCACCGCCACGCGGTCTTCGTCTAGATACTGCCCCGACCAGGCCGCACCGGCCGCGATCGGCGGGCCAGCACCCACGATGCCGTTGGCGCCGAGCATGTTCGCGTCGACGTCGGCGATGTGCATCGATCCCCCTTTGCCCTTGCAATAGCCCTCTTCTTTGCCATACAGTTCCGCGATCATGTTTTTGGGGTCGAGACCTTTCGCGATGCAATGTCCGTGGCCACGGTGGGTGCTGGTAATGTAATCCTCCTTCTCCAGCGCCCCACAGGCTCCGACGGCGACGGCTTCCTCGCCGATGTACAGGTGGACAAATCCTGGCAGCGCTCCGTCTGCAAAAAGTTCCCCTGCCCGTTCTTCATGTTCACGGATGAGTTTCATCCGTCGCAGGGCCTCCATTCGTCCCCCCTCAGTTTGAATGTCAATGACTGGCATGCACATAGTAATTCAATACTCTCAATGTTATAATTACCCATTGGATACTGTCAAGTCTGTTCTGAATATAATTTCTGGGTTACAGGTTAGTAATCCGTAATCCGACCAGCAGGCTTTAAACAGGCCGATCGGCCTGACATATCCCAAATAGAGCAGCACGGCAATTCGTTATATTTTTTGTGATAAATTGTCATAGCAGGAGCGAAACTGGACGGGTTTTTACCCCGATACTGAGTCCAAATACAACAAAAATATTAAAAACTAATCTATTGAAGTCGAGTCTCGATGCTGTCAACGGTGCTGTCTCTCCGACCGAACAAAGGGTTTTCCCGGACGAAAAATAGGTTCGAGTATGCACGTCGCCATCATCACGGCCGGTGACGAGCTCCTGGCCGGGGAGTCCCAGAACACGAACGCCAGATGGTTAGCCCAACAGCTTACAGACACGGGGTGTTCTGTCGGCCGGATTCTCACGGTGCCGGACGAACGGGACGTTATCGCGAAATACATCGCCAACTGGACCGACAAATTCGACGCAGTTGTAATCACAGGCGGGCTCGGTGGCACCCCCGATGATGTGACCATCGAAGCCGTCGCCAAAGGACTGAATCGCGAGGTGGGCGTCGATGAAGGGGTCCGGGAGCAACTGGCGGCGAATTCGGTCCGGTTCGCGGAGGAAAACCCGGACATCGTCGAGGCCTACGAGTTCGACGTGGACCTCGACGCGGCGGCTACGCTCCCGGTCGGAAGTCGCCCGATATTCAACGACGTCGGCTGGGGGCCCGGATGCGTGGTCGAAAACGTGTATTGTTTTCCTGGGATTCCAGAAGAGATGCAGGCTACTTTCGAGGTGGTTGCCGACGAGTTCGAAGGCGACATGACGTCCACCACCCTCTACACTGCTGCACCGGAAGGCGCCCTCGTGAACCATCTCGAAGCGGTTACAGAGCACTTCGATGTCCGGGCCGGTAGCTATCCGAGCGACCTGGGCGAACCGGCCCGGGTAAAAATCACCGGCGAAAAATCCGAAGAAGTCGCCGAGGCGACTGCGTGGTTTCGTGAGCGAATCGACATCGTCTCCTCGCCAGAACAACGAATTCAGAATCCCGATTCATCCGGAGTTCCCGACAGCTAATCGTGAGGAGGTCCGTCACCGGGAGCGGTTGGAAATCGACCGAATCGTCCGAGAAGAATCCGTGGCAGTGGCGAAGAAACTGTTGCTGGACAATTAATGCCAGTAGCTTCCGTGTTCGATACCCTCCAACCGAAGGGTCCCAGACACAGATCATCATTCACTATCGAAAGGATGAGATCACACAATTCCAGTGAAAGTCGGCCGAAAATCAAGGTGGATGGCACTCGGGATTGTCGGTGACCCCACGCAAAATCAGTCGGTGAAGAGTTCGTCTGCAGTCACGTCGAACGGTTCGCCATCGTTGGACGAATCACCGTTGGAATCGATCCCCTGGGGAGGGGATATGTCTTCCAGAAACGTTTCGATGACGATTGAAT
>JBKEGM010000154.1:0-6234 GCA_046710005.1 Natrialbaceae archaeon | reverse complement strand
TCCCGGGTGCCTGGGAGCGACACCGTGACGACCTCTGACCGGGGGGTCATCGCATCGACAACGTTCATATCGGCGCCTTACTATCCGCGTGCATTTGTATACTGCGACCGAACAGCCGGTCCGTTCGTTGGTAATTCGGGGAGTCTGTAACCTGGTTGGGTCGGCAGCGTACAGTTCGCACCTGCCGATCCGAACACGCCAGAGGGTGCAGATGAAGTTGTTTCAACCGGTGGTCTCGCCGCTCCTGATTCCTGCCAATCGAATTGGGTGCCCCCGGAGCAATTTCGACGTCCTTTAGTGCTTGTGAGTTCCACCCACGTGTATGTCCACCAAATCCGCGGTCACGTCGGAACCGGACGACGGGACAGTGATGGCGTCGATCGACGAGGGTGGACACGCTTCCAACCTCGTCATTGCCGACGTCTCGCGCGACGAGGCCTGGGTATCCATCTCAACCGACGAGGCCGTGGATCTCGAAGCCTGGCAATAGCCGTCCGTGTGGCCAGCCCACGGTGGCTTTCTCGAAATTCAATACTCTTGGCTATCGTCCTCTCAAAACGACGATCTATGGTCAAAAGCAGCGAGCGATCCCTGGTATGTGGAACGGACGATTCCGGCTCAGGCTTCCGGGAAGAACTGTTCGTACCCCTCGTGATGGAAGGTCCCGATGGTCGTCCCATCGAGCTTTTTGAGGCGTGAGTACATTTCCCCCATGTCGGCCACCGTTTCGATGAGGGGTTTTGCCTCGTGTTTCCAGAAGTTACCGGCGATCAGCACTGCGGTTTCGGAATCCGGATCGATCAATTCGGTGACGAGGAAAACCCGACCGTCGGTGTCCCCCCGGTAGACCCTGTATTCGGGAAAGTCTCCCGGGTCGACGCTTTCGACGAACTCGTCGGCTTCGTTCCCGGGAACGACGTACGAGAGGCCGAACGTATTTCCGGACTCCGCTTCGTCCGTTCCAAAGGGGGTCGTGTCTTGGGCCCGAATCGTCACCACATCGTAGCCGTTGTCTTCCCACTCGTCGGCGATGGATCGCATGTCCTCCAGTGTCTCCGACCAGGCGTTCCTGTGAACCTCCGACGTCGAGGACAGGCGGTGATACTCTTTCTCGTACTCGTCGATCTCATCGGGATCGTCCGTAACGCGAACCATGCTCTAATGTGATGGACCGCGGCCCAAGTACCCTTCGCTCGACCGCTCTGAGTCCTGTATTCCGTCTTACTTTGGCCCTACCGGTAGACGGTTCTCCCCTTCGAATTCATCGGAAAAATCTCCTGCCGGCTTAGCTGACCAGAAAAACGAATTCCATTACGATTGAAATCCCCAGAGTTGCCAGACTCATTGCGATCGTCTTGGTCCCGATGGAGAACCGCTGGCTTTTCCGGAGTTGTGCGAATCGGGCCGGTGGGATTCGCTGGACGAATGCCTGGAATTTCGTCTCGTCCGTCGACGCAAACGTCTGTTTGGCTTCCCTCGATGGGGCCTGGGGTGTGAACTCCTCGTCGGTTGATCCGTCGAACATCATCCCGGCCGACGTCTTGAGTTCTCCTCCGGGTAACGGCTGGTTTTTGTGAAGCGACGCCGGGAACAAGCGAATTGCCCCATATCCGAAGAGGAGCCAGCCAAGATAGAACAGGCCGAATTTGATGCCTGGTGCCCCGTACCCGAGTGGGAGGCTGACGACGGTGACCACTACGAACACCAACGCCGCCCCGGCCACCGCATAGGTCGCGAGGTCCAGGATACGACCCAACCAGTTCCGATGAACCATGGTGGGAACTTACGTGGTTTCGTAGATTTCGATGGAGTCCCGTGGCTCGTCGAATTTGTTTTGATGCCGGTGGCACATGCTCGCCCGGCCGCGATCGCTCACATTGTAGTACTCCGGCATGTCAGCGTCACAGATGCTTCCGAACTCGTCTTTCAGGTACTCCACGGCGGCCTCCTCGTTGTTGGCCTTCATGTCTTCGACCGCATTTCCAATGTGGGTCTGAACGTCCTCGGGCACCTCGACGTGACCGAACGTGTCTTCGACGATTGCTTCCACGTCCTGGTACGGGTCCGTTCCGCCCAGCGCCGTCTTGACTCGCGAGGTCAGCGAGCGCTGGATTCGGGTTCGTTCCCGAGCCACTTCCCGGAAGACCTCGATCGCTTCCCACAGCTCGTCGTCCACGTCTCTGTAATCCGGCGGCCGGACTTTCATCGGACACCGCGTGGTGAACGGACACCCCTCCGGTGGATCCCGCGGATTTGGGGGCGTGCCACGGAGCGTGATGCGGCGTTTTTCGATCGTTGGATCGGGTTCCGGAATCGCCGACAGCAACGAGAGCGTGTACGGGTTCGCCGGATCGTCGAACAGATCGTCCGTTTCCCCGAGTTCCATCACGTTCCCGAGGTACATCACCGCGACCCGGTCCGTAATCTGTTCGACGACGGAGAGGTCGTGGGCGATGAGCAGGTACGTGAGCCCGAACCGATCCTGAAGGTCGTCCAGGAGGTTCAGGATTTTCGCCTGGACGGAGGCGTCGAGCGCCGACACTGGTTCGTCCAAGATGATGAACTCGGGTTCCAGCGCCAGTGCGCGGGCGATTCCGACACGCTGTTTCTGGCCACCCGAGAACTGGTGGGGGTAGCGGTAGTAGTGTTCCGCCTGGAGCCCCACGATGTCCAGAATTTCTCGAACGCGCGCGCGCCGATCGTGCGGAGTGTTCCACTCGTGAACGTCCAGTGGTTCCTTGACGATTTCCCCGACAGTCATCCGCTCGTCGAGGCTCGCTTCCGGATCCTGGAACACCATTTGGACGTTCTTCCGCCAGTCTTTGAGCTCCTTCCCCGAGAGTTCGGTGATGTCCGTCCCGGCGTATTCGACGCTGCCACCTCTCGCGTTCTCGAGTTGGATCAGCGTTCGTCCAAGCGTCGTCTTTCCACAGCCGGACTCACCGACGAGCCCGATGGTTTCGCCTTTCTTGATGTCGAACGTGACGCCGTCGACGGCCTTGACCGGTGGTCCGGCCATGATGCCTTGTCCACCATAGTAGGTCTTGAGGTCATCGAGTTCGACCAGCGTCTCGCCGATGGCGATGTCACTTTCCCCCTGATTTTCATATAGCGACCGTCCTTGGCTCATTTTTCAACCACCTCTTCGGTTGCCGTCGATCGAGAGCGATGCATTTCGACCGCCTCGTCCCGCGGAACGTCGTCCGGATACAGGAGACAGGACGCCGTGTGATCGGTTCCCGCTTCGGAAACCTGGACGGGAACCGGATGCACCTCTTCGCAGCCCTCGAATGCCTCCGGGCATCGGGGTGCGAACCGGCAATCCGTGGCCGGGGCGTTTGCGGTGGGCACATCGCCTTCCATGGTCGCGAGTTTCTCCCCACGCTCGGTCCGCCCCGGGATCGACTTGAGGAGTCCACGGGTATAGGGGTGCATCGAGTGATCGAAGAGTTCCTCGACGGGAGCCTGCTCGACGATCTCACCCGCATACATGACGTTCACCCGGTCGGAGACTTCAGCGATAACGCCCATGTCGTGGGTGATGAACATGATGCCGATGTTGCGCTCCTCCTGAATTTCGTTGAGGAGGTCCAGGATCTGTGCCTGGATCGTCACGTCGAGTGCGGTCGTCGGTTCGTCGGCGATCAGCAGGTCGGGTTCGCAGGCAAGGGCCGTCGCAATGACCGCTCGCTGGCGCATGCCTCCTGAGAATTCGTGCGGGAACTCTTGGACCCGACGCGGTGCGTCCGGAATACCGACGGCCTCGAGGAGATTTATCGCTTCCTCTGTGGCTGCCGATCCCGTGAGCCCCTGGTGGAGTTTGAGGGCTTCCTTAATTTGGTTACCGACGGTGTAGACGGGGTTCAGCGAGGAGAGGGGGTCCTGGAAGATCATCGCGATCTCGCCCCCGCGATACTGTCGCCATTCCTCGTCGGTCTGCCCCGTGAGTTCTTCACCCTTGTACTTGATCGATCCTTCGACGATCCTCCCGGGGGACTTGATCAGGCCCATGATCGAGCGCGCCGTCACGCTCTTCCCGGACCCGGACTCGCCGACGATTCCCACGGTCTCACCGCGTTCGATGTCATAGGTAATCCCGTCGACAGCGCGGATCGTCTCCTTGTCGGTAAAGAACACCGTTTGCAGGTTGTCCACCTCGAGGAGCGCCTCACCGTTCGTTTCGGAGTCGGTGGCAAACGACTGGCTCATCAGGCACCACCTCCTGCGGCGCTCACTTCATCGGCGCCGCCACCTTCGGACTTGGGATCGTTGGCGTCGCGGACGCCGTCACTCAACGCGTTGAACGCAACGACGACCAGCGTAATCGCGATCCCTGGCAGGATGGAGATGTGCCAGGACTGCGTTACGACGTAGTCCTGCCCCATATTGACTGCGCGACCCCATTCGGGCGTTGGCGCGGTGATGCCAAGTCCGAGGAACGAGAGGCCGGCCGTCGCGATAATGATCCCACCGATCGACATTGCCATGTAGATGAACAGGTACGTGGCCGTGTACGGGGCGATGTGGGTCTTCACGAGGTCCCAGGTCGGTTGTCCGTAGGACTCGGCGGCGTCGATCCATTCCTTCTCGGCGGCCTGGAAGGCCGGCCCACGGACGACGCGCCACAGCCCCGGCCAGCTCCAGATCCCGAAGAGGAGTGCCAGGAGTAACGCCCCGTTGTAGATTCCACCGATCCAGTGATCCCCGAGCACCACTGTGAACATGATGAGGACTAGGAGTCGGGGCATCGCCTGGAACGCGTCACTGACCACCACCACCACGAGGTCCGCGACACCTTTGTAGTAGGCCGTCAGGATGGAAAGCGCCAGCGCGATGGATCCGCTGATTGTGATGGCGATGATCCCGATAAAGAGCGATATCCGGGCTCCATGGGCCATGAACACGAATAGGTCCTTCCCGTTCGATATCGTCCCGAACGGATGGAACCGGCCGAAGTCGTCGTACGTCATTGGGCCAACGTTCTGGGCTGACCCCTGAGACATTGATCCCAAGTTTGCCGTTCCGACCGATACCTCTCGCACTTCTTCCATGTCTTCGTCGTAGGTCTTAATGAAGTTGGAATAGGGTGCGTCGAGGTTCGCTTCCTTCGTCGCTGGGCCGAGCGCGGGCGCGAAAATCGCCAATATGAGGAACGCCGCGACGATCGACAGGCCGAACAGTCCCCACCGGTGGTGGCGGAACCGTTCGACGGCGTCGTCGGTCGGCGTCCAGTCGGCGTACCGGTAGTGTTCACGGAACACGAAGTAGCCGCGCGCGATCCAGTACATGAAGAACGCCGAGTACCCGTAGATGAGCGTCGTCCGGAGCGCCCACGAGATCCCTGGTGACAGCCCAAGGAACGTGCCTTGCCACCCGTTTTGCGGGTGCTGATATCCCTGGTTTGGAATCACGTCGCGGGTGAGCAGCGTCGGCAGGGACGCAAGGGCGTCGCCGATGCTCGCGAAAATCCCGGTGAAGCTATGGACTGCTTCCGCTCCAGCTGGCAGGGCGCCGGCAATCCCATTGATGAGTTGGCTCCATGGCCCGGCCATAATCGTGCTCATGAGCGCTCCAAATTCGAGCGCCACGAGAATAACCAGGACAGCGAGCCATCGAACGGCCGGTCCTGGATTGTCTCTAACGCGGTCCAACAGGGGTTTGTCATCGAATTCCTCTCTGTATGCACTCATGATTAATCACTCTCCAGACTGACACGGGGGTCGATTATCGTATACAGGATGTCCTGCACGAGGTTCATCCCCACGATGATGAGGATGAAGAAGAACATCAGGGCGCCCGTGAGCGGGATGTCTCCCTGAACCATCGCCTGGAAGAACAGCCAGCCGATGCCGTTGATTCCGAACACGGTCTCGATGAGAACCGACCCCGCGATGACGAGGACGGCCTCGGCCGTGATGAGCGGAACCAGCGGCATCAGGGCGTTGCGGAAGATATGCTTCCAAACGACGCTCCGGCCCGGAACCCCTTTCGCGCGAGCCATCTCGACGTAGTTCGAGTGCTTCACCTCCAGGAATGCCGTTCGCCCGACGCGCATTTCGTTACCGAGTGACGAGTTCCCGAGGACGAAGGCGGCCGGGAGGACCATCTTGATCGCGACGGCCAGTTGGTGCGGGTCGGTGAGGTTGTTGAGCGGCGGCGGCCCGATCACGTTTGCCGTGACCCAGAAATTCTGCCAGTCGAACCCGAACAGAATGGATTCCGACCGGGAAAGCC
>JBKEGM010000153.1:0-6257 GCA_046710005.1 Natrialbaceae archaeon | reverse complement strand
TGTGAAGCCACAATCAGTGCGTGAACACCGCTGGCTCGTATGGTTTGGCTCGACCTGTTCAACCGCCACACCGCGTTCTGGAGCTTTGTACTCAACGTACTCGACAAGACGGCGAAATGCCCATATGGGATGCCAGTCAGCGTGTGGCAGTTGCTCTCGAATATCGGTTAAATCCTCGAATACGATTACGTCGCAGTCGTCTTCGCGTTCGGGGAGTTGGTCGAGCCGGTAGAGCGCGTGGTTGTAGACTTGGCGCACGGTGTTTTTCTGCCAGCCCAGTTGCTCTCGCTGTCTCGTGGTTGGCAAGAGCCTGAAACGTGGACTGTACTCCATGCGCGTGTCTGCTACTTTCGCCACATTGAAAGTTAAACATGTCGATTGTGAGTGGTTGATACTCGTGCGGGTGCTGTATCCCCGCCCTCCTCGCTCCCGTTGGTCGCTCCTTGAGGACGGGGGCTTAGCACCCTCACGGCAACGCTAGCACAATGTCAGCCCAGCCTTCGGATACCACAAATACGAATCCCACCGTTGGAATCGACGCACAGAACTATGACCGTTACGCAAGCCTGGCCACCGAAAACGATGAGATCATCGTAAATGACCTCGAAAGAGAAACCGCCTGGATCCAGTCCGACAGTGCCGTCGAACTCAGGGAACACCGGTGAGGCCGTTTCAGCACCGGGACCCTGACGGGATCAGTCCCGCAGTTGTCGAACCCCTGGCGCTGCTACGACCGAGGGACTCGTTTTCGATACCTGGTCGTCATCATTTATATGGGGTAGGCCGAACCGGCTGACAATGGCGTCGGGAACGTATACGCTGGTGATCGAGCTCGAACGGCCGGTAGCGATCGATATCGGTGCGCTTGGCCGTCGGGAACTCGATGCTGGCTGGTTCGCCTATTCGGGCACGGCGTTCGGCCCGGGTGGATTCGCACGAATCGACCGGCATCGGGCCGTCGAAGAGGGTCGCAACGAGACGCGCCACTGGCACGTCGATTACCTGCTCGGGGACGCTCAGAGCGCCATCTCTGCCGTTTATCGAACGCCGGGAATCGACGCGGAGTGTCGATTCTCGAACGCGATTCCCGGCCGTTCAATCGAGGGGTTCGGCGCCTCGGATTGCGACTGTGATTCCCACCTCGTCTATAATACAACGCGCCAGGATCTTCAATCGGCCCTGCAGGAACTCCACGAAACATGTGTCCGAGAAGAACCCTGATCTGGGCCTGGCTGTCCGAGTGAAACTAGAAAACGCAGTCTGGAACCGACCGTTCACTCGCTCGATCCGTGCCCTTCGCGAGTGCTCCGTGGTGCAGCGTTGGATTCCCTGACGTACAGCGAATAGGTCATACTCGCAAATCCAGCGGCCATCAGCGTACTATCGATTCCGATTCCCAGGGCGGCCGACCCGCCAATGAGAGTATGCGTCCCGCCGGATAGGAGTGCCCCCAGCGTCAGCACCCCGAGTCCAACGGTGAGCGATCGTAGCGCTGGTGACCCGGTCCGGCGGTAGGCCCGGAACGTGTAGAACGTGATGATCCCACCGAAGATCAACGTGACAGTCTTTGCGAAAACGACGAACATCTGGGCGTCGAACATGGCCTCCTCCAGTGGTAGAAGCTAGGGACTACCAGAGCAAATAAGCGGGCGCTCGTTTCCATACGGTGGGAATCGAACTTACTATCCCTCAAGGTTCGAGACTGTGCGACAGATTGAAACATGTGAGACCAACTGTCAATCCACGTATAAGGAATAGAGGATAACCGCGAACCCGACGGCCGTGAGTGCGCTCTCGACGACGATCGCCGAATCTCTGCCCAGCGTTACTATGAACCGGTCGACCACGCCTGCGAGCAACGAGCCCAGTGTGATGACCCCGAAACCGATCGTGAGGGCTCGAAGGGCCGGGACTCCCGTGCGCCGGTAAGCCCGGTAGGAAAAGAACGTGATCGTCGCCCCGAAGAGGAGCGTGATCGTCTTCAGTGCCGTGAGCAGGATTGGATGGGTCATGTTTCCTTGCGAACCTCCGACCAGAGTTCCGCGAGCCGTTCGTCCGGGGACCGTTCCGGTCGTTTGATCCCCACCTCGAACGCTCGCTCTTCGTCGAGTTGTACCATCACCTCGTCGAAATCCACGGCATACCGGGTCGTATGCTGACCATCGGTTCGAATCTCCGTCGATTCGGTCAACAGCGACGCGTCGCTCAAAAGCTCGAGCTTCCGGTAGGTCGTCGAGAGCGGGACGCCGCTGGCGTCGGAAATCTCGCTGGCGGTCATGGGTTTCTCGAGTTCGCGAATGATCGTCCGACAGTCCTGGTCGCCCAATGCGTCCAGTACCGTCTGCAGTTCCGGGCTATCCTCCCCAGTAAACGGATCCCGGACCATCAATTCAAAGGGGGAGAGGAAGCGGTATAATACGTTCGACTTGTGTCTGCCAACTGACTGTCGCGATCCTTCCTCCGAACGTATTCTCGACGCTCCCTGAACCGAATTTTCATCGGGTGGGAAGCTATTTGTGACTCGTTCCCACGATGCGAGACCGGGATCGTATCGCCCACTCCTGTCGGCCGATCTCTAGCGTCCCTGGCCATATTACTCGGTCCTGTACCGTCGTTCCCAACGCGGAATCGACAGTCTGTACAATCCGACCCCCGCACCCCCCAAAATGACGGCCAGCGTGACCAGCCCCGCCATGGCAGCAGGGCCGATTGCCCCACCGAGCACGAGTCCGACGATCAGCACGGGGACGAGGCCGACGGCGACAGCCGCCGTGAAGAGGGCAAAGAGGACCGTGTCGAAGAGAAATTCGTTGGGGCGGAACCCGGCGAGATAGACGGTGAGCCCGAACAGATACAGCTGCAGGCCGACCAGCAGGATGGCACCGACGAGGATCTCTCCCAGACCGCCGCCCCACCACACGACGGCAATGGCGTAGTACCCAATGGCGGTCGGCAGCCCGAGGACGATAAACGCCCGGAATTTGGCCCCGAACACCGCCGCCAGCGAAATCGGATACAGGAGGTAGACGCTCAGCGCGTCGAACTGCGTCAACCAGTTATAGGTCGTGAACGCCGTCAGGCCGAGAATCGCCCCCATCGAGATGGCCATCGACGGATCCACGCCCGAAAGGCTCCCCACCAGTTCAACCATGCCGACGCTGACGAGAAAGAGGATGCCGGCCGAAAACGGAACCTTGCTGAACCCGCCGCTGGAGCGCGCGACGTCCAGCAGGCTCTTGGTCACCAGCCCGTCCTGGTCGAACGACAACCGTTCTCGCCAGTCGGCAAACGCGCTCTCGGCCGTTCGCGAGGGACTCGTCGTCGTGGCGTCGTAGGTCGCGATTCCCAAGAGCGAAAGCGCGACGATCGGAACCGTCGCGCGAACGACCGATCCGAAACCCGGAGACTCGAACACTCCGTATGGCGTGAATCCCACAGGATCGAGGCTCGTCGTCCAGCCGAGACCGATGGCACCAGCGAGCGCGATGAGCACGACCCATCCCGAGACGCCCCGTGTCGAGAGGGCGATCGCGGCCAACGTCACGGTGATCCCCAGCAGGAACGTCCCGGTGATCGTGGCCCAGAGAAGGACGACCTGGAGACCGAGCCCTTCGACGGCGAACGCGACGGACAAGGGGGCCAGAAAGAGCGCGGCGTAGTAGACCACGTCCTTGACGAGGAAAACCCCAAGGAGCCGTCGACGCGAAACCGGGACCGTTCGGGCCGAGAACACCAGTAACGTCACGTCACCCAATAAATCTCGCATGGCATCGCGTCCGACGAGGCCGATCGAGCCGGTGTGGAGCCCAAAGGCGAACGCGAGGGCGTGCAAGCCCGCGATCGTCGTTTCGAGGGGCGTGCCGGCGACCCCCAGCAGCCAGACGGTCCCGGCCCCGACGAGGGCGACGAAAAACGGGAACGCCGCGAACCGGCGGCCCCCGAACAGTCGGGCGTGCAGGCGAAATTCTTCCCGGAGCATCTCGACGAACAATCGCCGCGATAGCCTTGCTGTCATCGTCAATCAGTGGCCCCCGCGGCGTCGATCGATCCGCCCACGCTGTCGAGAAACGTGTCGAGGAGCGACTCGTCACGTGATAGCTCAGTTGGAACGCGCTCGCCGACGAGTCGCCCCTCGCTAACGATCCCGACCCGCGTGCAGATCTCCTCCGCGACGTCGATGTCATGGGTCGAGAGGAACAAGGTGTTGCCATCGCCGCGATAGCGCGAAAAATAGCGCTTGACTCGTTCCTGGACGATCGGGTCCAGGTTGGCCAACGGTTCGTCGATGAACACGAGATCGGGTTCGTGGAGGAACGCCTGCGTGATCATCACCTTTTGCTGTTGGCCCCTGGACAGGTCCGTATTGAGTGTGTCGAGTTTCTCCGTGTACGAGAGCCGGTCCGACCAGGTCTCGACCCGATCCTGGACCGTCTCGGAGTCGAGCCCCCGGACAGTGCCCACGAAGTCGAAGTACTCCCGAGGTGTCAGAAAGCTGGGTGGTGACTCCTGCTCGGGCAGAATCCCCACCCGACGGCGTGTTTCGACCGGTTCGGCAACTGGATCCGTCCCAAGGATTTTCACGGAGCCGTCGTCCGGGACCAGTTGCCCGGTCAGGATCTCGATGGTCGTCGTTTTGCCCGCGCCGTTCGGGCCAAGCAGCGCAAAGAGTTCACCAGCGTTCACTGAGAGTGAGAGATCAGCAAGGGCCGTCACATCGCCGTAGGTCTTACGCAGCTGCTGGGTCCTGATGGCCGTCATTGTCGGACCCACGGTCGGCGTTTACAAATAGCTGGTCGCCGCGGAACTTGGAAACCGTCCGACGGTCTATTCGGCCGGGGCCGTCTCCTGTGGCCCTTCCCGCATCTCGTCGGACAGTTCGGCTTCGAACAGTCGCGCGTTACAGTCCTCACAGTTCATCGCCACCACCTCGATTTCCCGGCAACAGGACTCGACGATTTCCTCACCGAAGGCAATAGGACCGTCACACTTCGGGCACCGCTCGAGGAACAGGCGAAGCCCACCCACGAGTTCAAACTGGGCGTCAAAGGTGTAGGTGTCCCACTCCGCGTACCGGTCCTGGAAGACGTCGGCCGCCGCCGCGTCGGCGATCAGCGCTGCGTCGGATTCCCACTGGGCGACGAGTGTCCCGTCCATCCGCGCCATCACGGCCTCCTCGCGGTCCTCGAATTCGAGATCGGAGACCTCGACTGGGAAAAAATCGCGCAGGAGTTCGGGGCTCACTTCGTCGTCCCGGACGGTCTCGATCCGGGCACGCCATGCGTCGCCAAAGGAGTCGCTAAGACAGAGGTCGTCGAGGTCCTCACATTCCTCGAGGATACCGGCCGCCATCAATTCGCGTTCGATGTCGATGTCGGCCGAACTCAGTTCGGGTTCGGGGGATTTGTCGAACCACCGAAGAACCGGGTCCGGGAAGTAGCGTTTCGTCAGGGTTGGGGTTCCAGGCACCAGGTAGCCCCGGAGCCAGATCGATCCAATCGAGAGCACGAATAGGGCGGCCGCTGCCGGGGCGCTCCAGAAAGCCACGTTTGCCGGATACGCCAACAACGCCCACAGAACCACGCTCGCTACCACAGCGATGCCAATGTTCGCTACGGTACAGGCCCAACAGCGGTTCTCGCCAGTATATTCGGGCTGACGGACCGTCGAGACGACGTCCTCGATTGTGGTCATAAGTTTCCGTAAGGATGGTTCCAAAGAAAAGTATTCCCACATTGACCGTATTTCAGTTAACGGTTGACTCGGAAAGGCTGACATTTTCTAATAATTGCGTCACCGTCCTGGAATGGGCCCGGACTGAAACCCGTCAAACTCAGTCACGAAAACAACGGGATTTCGTGATCTTCCCTAGGGGGCCAGGTGCCGAATTTCTCCGAACCGGGACGAGACGGACCCACTTTATTTCGCCCAGATCGAGACACAACTACAAGCCTTTATGTTAGGCCTTCGAATTGGGGGTAGGCCTGCCTAAAGGCCGGATAGGCACCAGCTACGAGGCACTGCCGGGATCGTTCCCGGCCGCGACCGCTACACACCACACCACGATGATTGAATACGACGACTCGACCGAACCGTGCACCCGTGTTGTCGAGGGTGCAGCCGAACTCGATCCGGATCGCCCAGAGACAACCGTTGTCTCCACCACCGAGCACAGCGAGGACGGCCCCGACGAGTGTACACTCTTTCCCTGTAACCTCGAGGGGGTCGACCTCATGACAACGTGGATAACCGCTCGCGGT
>JBKEGM010000152.1:0-6257 GCA_046710005.1 Natrialbaceae archaeon | reverse complement strand
CCAGGTCGGATACCGGTCGTGGGCTTCCGTGCCCAACCTCGTGTCGATGGGTCGGGGCAGTCCCCTCACAAAAACCTTCGGTAATCCGTCATTCGACCCCCGATCGCGTCCCCTACTTTCACTTCCACCTTCCTGTTAACGGGGGTTTATGGGGTCGGCGGCGAAACGACCGAGTATGGCAGCAGAGGCAGACCTCGAAGATCTCCCCGGCGTCGGACCGGCAACCGCAGAGAAACTTCGCGATTCTGGATTCGACTCCTTCCAGGGCCTGGCGGTCGCGAGTCCAGGCGAACTATCCAATACTGCGGACGTCGGCGAGTCGACGGCGGCGGACATCGTCCAGGCGGCCCGCGAGGCGGCCGACATTGGGGGCTTCGAGACGGGAGCGGCCGTCCTCGAACGCCGCGAACAAATCGGCAAGTTGACCTGGGGCGTCGACGCGGTCGACGAGATGCTCGCCGGGGGCGTCGAAACCCAGTCGATTACCGAAGTGTACGGCGAGTTCGGGTCGGGCAAGTCGCAGGTGACCCACCAGCTCTGTGTTAACGTCCAGCTTCCATCCGAGCACGGCGGCCTCGGTGGTGGCGCCGTCTTCGTCGACAGCGAGGACACCTTCCGACCCGAGCGCATTGACGACATGATCCAGGGGCTCCCCGACGAGGCCATCGAGGCCTTGCTGGAGGATCGCGATATCGAGGGCGACCCCGGAGACGATGACACAATGGAGGCGTTGCTCGAGTCCGTGCTCGATCACATCCACGTCGCAAAGGCCTTCAACTCCAACCACCAGATGCTGCTGGCCGAGAAGGCCCAGGAACTGGTGAGCGAGAGTCAGGACGACGAAAGGCCGATCCGCCTGCTCTGCGTGGACTCGCTGACCGCCCACTTCCGAGCGGAGTACGTCGGCCGGGGCGAACTGGCCGAACGCCAGCAGAAGCTCAACAAGCACCTCCACGACCTCGACAAGGTCGGGAACCTGAACAACTGCGCGGTGGTCGTCACCAACCAGGTCGCGTCGAATCCCGACTCCTTTTTCGGCGATCCAACCCAGCCGATCGGCGGGAACATCCTTGGGCACAAATCGACCTTCCGGCTATACCTCCGAAAGTCCAAGAACGACAAGCGGATCGTCCGCCTAGTCGACGCGCCGAACCTGGCCGATGGCGAGGCCGTGATGCGCGTCCAAGATGGCGGCCTCATGGCCGAGTAATGGCTGACGGGGAGAAACCAGGTGGTATTGTTCTTTATTCAAACGATTCTTCTGTCAAAACCCAACCATCGAGGAATGGGGTTCCAAACCCGCCGAATAACCGTCCGAGAGGGAGATTACCAAAATGGTATGACAAATTTTAACATGGGGCAAGCGCCGGGGATGGTAGTTGGTTTCCCACTTTCTTGGAATAGACGTACAAGACTATTTATGCCACGGTACCTACGTAACGTTGTGAGCCAAGAATGACCGGTTATGCGATCGTCATTGCGACCGACGAATTCGAGAAGATTACGGCAGCGAGCGTCATCAGTTCGATCGCCGCAGCGTCGGAGATCCCCGTCGAGATTTTCGTGACCATGAACGGCCTGAAGGCCTTCGACCGCGAGACGGTGGAGACGAAGGACTTCAACACGGGCGAGCTCGGGCAGGCGATGCTCGAGAACGAGGACGCGGACGTTCCCTTGTTCACCGAACAGTTCGAGGACGCCAAGGCCATCGGGGACATGGGCATCTACGCCTGCACGATGGCGATGGACATGTGGGGCAAGACCCTGGACGACTACGTCGACCTCTTCGACGACGAACTCGGCGTGTCCGGGTTCCTCAACAAGGCCGACGACAAGCAAGTGATCTTCATCTGAGCAGCGTCAACAAAATACATTACCGAACACTACGATACAATTACCCACACGCATCCACGGTGACACAACATGAGTGAATCAATTTCGGACGACGTTACGATCGACGCACGAGGAGCAGCCTGCCCAGGTCCGCTGATGGACCTGATCGGGAAGGTAAAGAAAGGCGACCCCGGCACTATCTACAAACTCCAGACCTCCGACCGCGGATCAATGGAAGACGTTCCGGAGTGGGTGGAAAAGGCCGATCACGAACTGCTCGAGACGATAGAGCACGAGGATCACTGGGACATCTACATCGAGAAGACGGAGTGACCCCTGTATGACAGAGCGGATCGTTATCATCGGCGGGGGGACCGGTGGGTCAGTCGCCGCAAATCGACTCGCCGAAAAACTGGACACCGAAATCGAGACAGGGGACGTACAGGTCACGCTAGTGACCGACGACCCCGACCACGTGTACAAGCCGGTCTGGCTGTACGTCCCATTCGGGAAGAAGACGGTCGAAGACGCCCGGCGCCCGGAGCAGGAGTTGCTTGACCCGGACGTCGAACTCCGGATCAACCGCGTCGTCGACATCGATACCGACGAGAAACGACTGGAGTGCCAGGACGGTCACACGAGCCTGGAATACGACCACCTCGTCGTGGCGACGGGAGCAAAACTGGCTCCGGAAGAGGTGCCCGGGCTCGAGGAGGACGGCCACCACTTCTACGGACCCAACGGCGCCGAGGAACTCCGCGACGCGTTGGCCGACTTCGAGGAGGGTCACATCGTCCTGAGCGTCGTCGGCGTCCCCCACATGTGCCCGGCCGCGCCGGTCGAGTTTACGCTCATGGCCGACGATTGGTTCCGAGAGCGAGGGATCCGCGACCAGGTCGAGATTACCTACACCTACCCGATTCAACGCCTCCACGGGCTCAAGCCCATCCACGAGTGGATGGAGCCCCGTTTCGAAGAGCGGGACATCAACTCCAAGACGTTCTTCAACGCCGAAACGATCGATCCCGAGGCGGGCGTCCTGGAATCGATGGAGGGCACCGAACTGGATTACGACCTCCTCGTGACCATCCCACCCCATACCGGCGACGACCTCATCACCGAAGCCGGCCTCGGCGACGATGGCTGGGTTTCGGTCGACAAGAACACCCTCGAGGCCGAGGCCGCCGAGGACGTCTACGCCCTCGGCGACGCGGCGGACCTCCCGACAAGCAAGGCCGGCAGCGTGGCCCATTACGCCGCCGGCACGGTCGCCGATCGCATCGCGAGCGAGGTTCGCGGCCATGTGCCAACGGCGAGGTTCGACGGCAAGACAGTGTGCTTCATCGAGGCTGGCATGGACGAGGCGACGTTCGTCGAGTTCGACTACGAGAACTCGCCGGTCCTCCGTGACGAAAACTCGTTCATTCACTGGGCGAAACTGGCCTACAATGAGACGTACTGGTTGACCGCCAAGGGGTTACTCTGAGGTGATCCGATGAGCGAACCCGAACTGGGCAAAGAGGACGCCCTCGTGGACGCCATCGAGGAGAACCCAGAGGCAGTCGCGGAGTTCGTGCAACGGCTCGACGCCGCCAACGAACTCCTGGCCATCGTCGAACTCGGCGCGGGCGCCATGGACGACGAGATGGTCATGGAGCTCGCCGGGAGCGCGGACCTCCTCGTCGAATCGGCCGACGGCATTGCCACCCGCGAGACGGTCGAACTCGCCGGAAGGGTCGGCGAGAACGGCGAGGAACTCTCCGAGGCCGTCGACACCATGGTCGACCTGCAGGAGAGCGGAACGCTGGACGACCTCGCCGATGCGGCCGAGGTGGTCTCCCTGGCTGGCGGCGCCATGGACGACGAGATGGTGATGACCCTGGCCAAAGCCGGCAACAATATGGGGGAACTCGCAGACGCTGCAGCCGACCCGGCAGCGTCACGGGGCATGGAGATGTTGCTGCAGTCGATCAGCGAGTCCTGCGTCCACAAGGAACCGCCCAAGCAGATGGGGATGATCGGTCTCATGAAGGCGATCCGCGATCCGGACGTCCAGCGCGGGCTGGGCTTCTGGATGAGTGTCGCCAAGAACGTGGGGATGATGATCGACGAGCGGACCTGTCCCCCCGAGGACCAGCCGCCCTGACAGTCGCTGACCGTTTCGACGCTCGTTATTGCGCCCGCGGGACCACCAGGCTCGCGACCACTAGCGACGCAATCGTGAACGCCCCGAGCGCGGCGAGGGCGATCCACAGGTCGGCCGCCTCGCCCTGTCCGAGAACGACGTACCCCATCCCCTGGACTAGATAGGTGACGGGCATTACATGGGCTGGATATCCGAGCGCCAGCGCGTAGCGGTGCTGGCGGCGCTCGAACTGGGCTACTACGACACGCCACGGCGGGCCACCCACGAGGAAGTGGCCGACGCCATCTGGGTCGCGCCAAGTACCGTCTCCGAACACCTCCAGAAGGCTGAATTGAAGCTGGTTCGGGCGACGATGGCAGCGTATCGAGAGTAGCGAAAATGGGCTCGAAATCGGTCCAACCGACCGTTCAGTCCTCGTCCGTGTCCTCAGTAACGGTCTTCTCGATATCCTTCTCGCCGAGGTAGATCTCGGCACCGTCCTGGGCCACCTTCTCGGCGAGGACGGCACACTTGACCCGCATCGGGCTGATGTCGACGCCCAGCATGTCAATGACGTCGTCCCGGTCCATCTCGCGGAGTTCAGCCAGTGACATCCCATGGAGTTCTTGCGTGAGGATGCTGGCGCTGGCCTGACTGATGGCACAGCCGTCGCCCTCGAAACTGACCGCCGCGATGGTGTCCCCGTCGTCGTCCAGTTGTACGTCCATGCGGATCTCGTCGCCACACATCGGGTTTTCACCGCGGTGCGAGAAGTCCGCGCCCTCGATCTCCCCGTAGTTCCGGGGGTTCTTGTAGTGATCGAGGATTCGCTCCCGGTACATGTCCGATCCCATGCTCATCGTTGGGCGACGGTAAGGGAGGAGTCCGCAAAAGGATTCCGGGGTGCGACAGTGACACCAACGGAGCGGGGCCCCGGAACCGACGATAACAGGGCACGAAAATCGACGTTCACCGCCGCCGGATGAGACTTTAAGGTATCTGATACATCGACGGGAGCACCTGCGGTGGGAGCAAAACGCGACCGCGCCGGGATCCTCGAAATGTTCTCAAATTATCATTGAGGATGCCACCGGTATCGACCGTCTGGACCGGCGTAATGGGCGGTCTGCAGGGTGAGTTCACAATCATCTGAGACAACCCCCTGGTTTCGCGTTGACGGTTCAACAGGTATCGGCCACCCCAACCCGGAGTTGGTCCCCGATTCGTTGTCCGAACTCGCCTTCGTCCGGCCCCTGAAAACCGAGGAAAACGGGGACTCACCTGCGATAAATAATCGCCGGACAGAAGCCAGTTACCCGCTGAATTTCCGGGGTCTTCACCGATAGGCCAGAAACCGGTTTTCAGTAGCGTAGTCGGGTTGGATCGACGTTTGAAACGCCGAACCAACCAGTGTCCGCCCTCTCGGTCGGGTTCCACCTGAAACCAGGGAAATTAACCGCCTGAGAGGGACTCAGCGAGGCATCCAGGCAAGATATCGGACGATACCGTCGAATGGGTGGACGGTCGCGAATGGGATCCCAATCAGCCGGTTCACGAGCGACCTTCGTCGGAAAATGAGGCTCAGGAGAACAGTTCGATCGCGTCTTCGATCCCCGCAACGAGGGGGTCGATCTCCTCGATGCTATTGTAGACATAGAAGGAGGCACGCGTCGAGGCGGGGACGTTCAGTTTGTCGTGCAGCGGCTGGGTACAGTGATCGCCGGCCCGGACGGCGACGGCCCGGTCGTTCATGATCGAGGCGAGGTCGTGTGCGTGGAGGCCACCGACGGTGAACGAGACGAGACCGCCGCGGTCGTCGTCCCCCGGTTCCGGGCCCAGGACGGTGATCTCGTCGATCGCCTCGAGGCGATCATACGCTTTGGTCGCCAGTCGCTCCTCGTGCTGGCGAATCCGTTCCATCCCGATTTCTTCGAGGTAGTCGGCCGCCACAGCAAGCCCGACCCCCTGGGCGATGACGGGGGTCCCGGCCTCGAACTTCCAGGGCAAATCGTTCCATTCCGAGTCTTCGCGGGAGACACTCCGGATCATCCCGCCCCCGAAATTGAACGGCTCCATATCTTCGAGGAGGTGCTTCTTGCCATAGAGGCCGCCGATTCCCGTCGGCCCCAGCATCTTGTGGCCGGAGAACGCGTAGAAGTCGGCGTCGATGGCCTCGACGTCAACCGGGCGCGTCGGGACCGCCTGTGCCCCGTCGACGAAAAACAAGCCGTCGTGTTCGTGGACCAGGTCGGCCAAGTCGCTCACCGGAACGACGGTCCCGAGGGTGTTCGAGACGTGC
>JBKEGM010000151.1:0-6317 GCA_046710005.1 Natrialbaceae archaeon | reverse complement strand
ATTGAACGTGTTTGAACAAGTGTCGAGCGATTCATCCCCACCCTACTCGCTCACCTTCGGTTCGCTCCTTGAGGGTGGGGGCTTCTCTTACAGCCCGCTAATGGCCGCTGTCTCGGCGGGTTGAGGTCGAATTGAACCGCTCGACGGTCGTCGTCCCGATTCGAAGAGATAGCAACGCGACGACGGGAGAAAAGAGGCCAAGGATCGCTCAGAGATTCAGTCGCCTCCTCCGATCCGTTCACCGTAGAACGTGACCCGAGGAGGAGGCAGGGGCCGCCGGTCAAAACCCTCAGACGTGTTCGACAATGATATACCACTCCTCTGAACTCGGGTTCGACGCCTCGTAATCGAAACCCCGTTGCTTAAGAACGTTGTACAGGGGTTCTGGCTCGAAGCTGTTTATCAGGAGAAGCGACTCGTCGGGCGGCAGATCCTCCAGGGCGTCCATGATGTGTTCGAACGGTTCACCGTCGATCTCCCGGATATCCAGTTGGCGGACGGCATCAGCCGGTTCTTCGAAACTCATGACCACCCTTAAGTCTGATCCCGAAGTATACGTTCGGCCGATTACGTTCGGGTTAGTCGAGGACGCGATGCGGGCATGGGGTTGTAGTTCCGCGTCGTGTTCGGATACGCGGACATTCGGGAATTCGAGGTCCCCGACCGTGGTAAAACTCACCCGTAGAACGGCGAAAGAACATATTCGGAAACAACGAGAGGGAGCTTGGCCCCTTCCGGTGACGTATGGCTGCGATCCCGGGAGAAGTCGAAACAGATCAACAACCCCCGATGACGATCCCACTGCAGCACTTCGTCGTCGGACTTGGACTGTTGCTCATCGGCGTCGTCGTCGGCGTCGGGATCGTTTTCGACATCGTTCCTGGCTTTGGAACGTTAGTTCACGTCCACCTGTTGTTGGTCGGCTGGATTTGTATCACTATCATGGGCGCAATGACACAGTTCGCTCCCGTCTGGTCCGGTGTCGCGTTACATTCCCGTCGCTTTGCGAGCATCCAATTGACTTTCGTGTTGGTCGGGCTGGGGGGATTCGTGGCCGGCCTCTTGCTAAATTCGTTGGCCTGGTTGATCCCGTTTGGCGGGCTCATGCTCGCCGGGTTCTGGATTTTCGTCTACAATATCGCCCGGACGATGGCTTCGATCGACTCCTATGACGTGACCGAACGGCACTTCCTCCTCGCACTCGGATTTTTCCTCGTCGTCACCGAACTGGGATTCCTCCTCGCCGTCGACTTTACCAGACCAATATTTGCGCCGTATTCGATCGGGCGGATCAACGTGGTAACGGCACACGCAACGATTGGGGTGTTCGGTGTGATTCTGACGACGATATACGGTGCCCTCTATCAACTGGGGACGATGTTTACACAGACCGAACTCCACGGCGTCGACGAGTATCTCCAACTGATCGAAGAGATCGGGCATCCAGTCGGCGTCGTCCTCTTGGCAGTTGGTCGATTCGCTGATACCCTGCTTGTTGCTCGAATCGGAAGCGTTCTCGTCCTGGGGGCGGCGGTCGCCTTCAGCACGATCCTCAACCCCACGAGGTGCCCTACTCCCGTTCCTCCAGGACGTCGAACTGCAGGCCACTCGAGAGTTGGCTGCCGCCGAGATCGCTCTGGCGGCTGCTCCAGAGGTAGCCACTGCCGTCGAGCCACCGGGCGAATTGATATTGACGCGTAACCGTACGGCCACTCCGAGTAACCTCTTCGTCGTAGAGCTGGTAGGTGTCCTCGCCGGCCGGGAGCTGTTCCGCCGGCGGATCGAGGATCTCCCCCAACGGCCGGGGCAAGGCCTCGATCGGCAGCCCCAGCGAGTCGGCGTCGAGCAACAGGGCCTGTTCGAGGCGGTACTCCTCTTCGCGTTCGACGGTGAAGGGGAACCAGTAGTCGGGAACGTCCGTCGAGAGTCGGTAGTCCGCAAGGGCATCCGAGGGCCCCGTCAACAACTTCCGGCGGACCAGGTGACCGTCGCCATCCCGGATCGACAGCGAGTCCGCACTCTCCCAGACCGACCCGCCCTCCCCGGCGCCAATGGCGTCTTCGTCGGGTGGGGCCTGGCCGGTATATACCCGAAGCGTCTCGTTGGCGTCCAGGTCACGAGCCCCGAAGGTATGGATGGTGCCACCATCGGACGATTCGAGCCGGTAGCCATCGATGGGCTGTCTGTCCTCGCCCGGGTTGTGAACCTCGACGTACTCCTCGTCCGGATCGTCGGCTTCCTGGACCGTCTCGATGACGACTGCCGGCTGGTTGAACTCGGTTCGGTCTACGGGCCGGCCGGTCGGCCCCTCGTAGATCCGTTCGATCCCGAACACCAGGTTCGCCAGTTCGTCGCGACCGAAGCTGACCTTTTCGACGGGATCCCCCGTCCAGGAGGTGGCGAGCGTCGGGGGCAGGAACAGCCCTGGCTTCTCGTGGTCGGGCAACTCCTGCATGAATAGTTGCCAGTCCTCGTCGATCGCGGGGCTGGCCGTCTCGGTGACCCCGAAGGTGTCGGTCACCGTGAGGTCCGTAATGCGCGAGAGCGTCCCCACCCCCGTCTGGAGCGGGATCTGGAACCAGTCGTTCCCGTAGACGGTCGCGAACTCGGCGACCAGGAGCCGCGAGAGTGGTGCGCCGTCGGCCATCACCTCGCTCAGGTCGGTGTCGCCGTCCTCCAGTTCCCACCAGCGGGCGGCCGGCAGTCCCGGAATCGAGATCTGGGTCGGCATCGCCGTCGTTTCGTGGTCGGTCGTCATGCCGTCGGCAGGTGGATCGAGCGACTCGCCGTCGGCGGGCGAGAAGGCGTGCCAGTCGAGGTGGCCACCCCGGTATTCGTCGGCGTCGAGCACCGTCTCGGTCTCCTCGTCGCCCGTCGAGACGGCAAACCGGTATTCGAGCCGTGTTGGATCCCAGGCCGAGCCCGTGTCCGTCGTCGGCTCGTCGTACAGGTCGACGTACCAGCCGTAGAATTCCTCGACGCACTCGTCAAACGTCCCGGTGCGGGAGCCGCCCGTCGGGAGCGGCAAGTCGCCGGGCGAAACGCCCGACCAGCTGTTCGCCTCGCCCGCGACGACCGCATCGATGTTGTCGACGGCCGTGGAGATGGCCCGGGCGATTTCGGTGCCGTCGAGCACCCGTCCGGCCATCAGATCGACATAGCGGCGGTCCGGCGCTTCCAGTGCCTCCCCCGGTTCGCTCAGGTGCAACGTCTCGGGGAAGTCCGCCGGTGAATACTGGCCGTACGCCTTCGCGGCCAGTATTCGGAGGAACTGCTGGCCGGCCTCGGCCCGGAGTCGCGTCGGCGGGTCGTCGTCCGTCATCACGCGCCCGCGTTCGACCGTCGCTTCCAGCGGATCGCCCCCGTAGTCGAAGGAATCTGTCCCCTGCCCCTCGGGATCAGCCGCCCCACGAAGGTCGACCCGGGAGAGGGCGTCCTCGGCGACGCTGACGTCCGCGCGCACCGGGGAGCCACCGTCCTCGCCCTCGAACTCACTGGTTTGCCACTGGCGGCTGAGCAGCCACAGCGGGTCCCGGATCTCCGCCCGGAGTCCGTCTTCCATCCCCTCCTCGCGTGGCCGGGGCTCGAGTCGCGTCCAGATCGTTCGATCGGTCATTCCGAGTCACCCCCGTCGTCCCCGTCGAAAAACATGGGGCCCTGTCCCAGCACCAGCGAGGCATCGAGTTTCAGGTCGTACCAGTCGAGCATCCCGAATTCGACAGTTGGCTTGCCTGTGGCCTCACCCTGGGCGAAGTTCAGGGCGGGGAACAACGCCGTGAGGGCCTCGTCCAGGTCGCCGAGGTCGACCGCGCGGCGCTTCATGTACGCCGAGGTTTCGGCGACCGTCGCCGCGAGATAGTCCAGCGACCACTCGTCGTCCGGCGGCGGGACGAGCAGGATGGACTGTGGCGGCCGGTTCCCCGGGTCATCGTAATTGAGCGCCACGCCGGTCGTCTCCGTTTCGGCTGGGATCGCCTCGTTGAATTCGTCCACGAAGAGCCCGGCAAGCCGGTCACCAGCGGTCGCCGCCGAGGCTCCCGGCCCGAACTGGGCGACCAGCGACACTCGCCCCGGCTCCGGGTCGACGCCGTCGACGCCCACCCAGGTTTCGCCCGGCTCGAAGGGCACCTGCCCGATCCGCAACGGCGGCGAGAGCGTGCCGGCAAGCGCCTCGGCGTAGGAGCGGGCCTCCCGGAACAGGCCGACCCGTTCCCGGTGGGCGGCGGTTCGCTGAAGCCAGGTCTCGGCCGCCAGTTCCCCCTCGTCCGGGACCAGCCCGTCGTCAGTGAACGTCGCCGCCAGTTCGGCGGCGTTGGTCGGCGAGAACGGCGGCAATACGGTAAACCCGTCGCCGAACAGTCGCTCCAGCCTGTCGGCCTGGGCCTCGACCTGCTGTGGGATGGGCTGTTGGGTTAGCCCGCTCTCGATCCGTGGATCTAGCCCGGCGGCGTCAGTCAGGTGCCCTCGCAATCGCTCCAGCAGCGCCCGAGCCTGCTCCAGCAACGCCGCCGCGTCATCGGGCGTTCCCCCGTCGGGTTCGCCCGGTGTCGCCCCGAAGACGCCATAGGAAGCCGCAACGGTCATCGGCTCCCGGAGTCGTTCGAGAACGACGTTCCGGAACGCCGCCTCGGCCGTGGGATCGACCCCGAGCTGTTCGACTGCGGCTCGTTCGATGCCGGCGTCGATTTCCAGACTGCCGGCGGCCTCGGACACTTTCGTGTCGAAGTTCGTCTCCGCCTGGGTGACGGCCGGCAGCGAAACGGATGCCCCGATCGCACCGGCGATCGACTGCAAGTGCGTCGCGAACGCCTCGCGCCGGCTGTCGGCCGACCCGGTCGGCAATCCGTCGAACAGTGCCTCGAGGGCCGGCAGTTCCGCGACGACGGCCGCCAGATCGCCCAGCGCCGTCGCGAACTGGCTCTCGCTGTCCAGTTCGGCGGGGTGGTAAAGCCACGCCGTGAGTTCCTGCAGGAGCGTCGACGGATCGGACAGTTCCCGGTCTAGATACCGGAGGGTCCACGCCGGCTGGGCAAGGAACGCATCGAGGTACGCCGCGGCCGTCTCGCCGTCCTCCAGCCCGTGCAGGATGGCCCCGGCCCGGTGATCGTACTTGAGGAGCCACGGGGCGGCGTTGGCGTTGAATAACACCGGATTCGAGAGCGTCCGGGTGATACGCGCTCGGACACTCCCCAGTTCCCGAGTCGCCCCGAGCCAGTAGGAGCCGGTTGCGGGGCCGCCCTCACCGTCCGTCACGTCGACGATACGGTCGAGCCCGAGTGCCGAGACTGGTGCTGTCGTCCCATCGACACCGTTCGGGACCCCTTTGGGATCCAGCGTCTCCAGTCCCAGCAGGTCGTCGATCGCATCGATGTCGTTGTTGGTGACGGTGCTCGTCGCGGGATCCGCGGCGTCGCGCTCGTCGCGGATCGCCTGCCAGTCGCGGACCCCATCGTGAGCAGTGGCAAACCGGGCCGACGGCCCCTCCGAGAGCGACAGCAGCGGTTTCCGGTCCCGCAGCCACAGCAACTCTTGTAAGCTATTGCAGTCCGACCGCAGCGTCGACTGTGCGTCCCCGGTCACCGTGTCGTCGGTTACGACCCGTCCGGTCGCGCTGTAGACGGTCGCCCCGTCGACGATGGCGACCACCTGGAAAGAGGTTCCCGCCTCGACGGCCGAAAAGTCGAAGGGGACCTCGAAACTCCCGTCGGCCGCCGGCGTCGTCGTCTCTTCTATCTCGAACCACGAGAGGCCATCAGTCCCCCACGCGCGAATGGTTGCCGTCGCCGTCGACCAATCGGTTCCGCCGTCCGTATCGTCCCCGGTTCCGGTGTCGTCACCATCGTCGCCGGCACCAGGATCATCACTATCGTCTCCCGCCCCACTACCGTCACCGTCCTCGAACTCGAACACCGGACTGTCGAACTCCGTGTCGATCGTGACCGTGTCAAGTTCGTCGGCGAAGTATTGCTGGTCGGTCACGTCGAGTTCGGCGAGGTCGTCCATCGGGACGGTCTCGGCGTCCGTCGTCGAGACGCCCATGATCCCGGCCTCCATCTCCTGTGGGGCGCCCGCCCACGCTGTCGGCATGTCCGAGGGTTCGGCACCCACGCCGTCGTCAGTGTCGTCATCCCCCTCCCCGCCATCGGTGCTGACGTCGGGCACCGCAACCGGTTCGCCCAGTCGGCCGCTGATCGACTGGCCTGGACCGGCTTCGACGGTGTGATCCGCGTCCGCCGCCCGTGGTGATGCCGACCCCGCAGGGAGGTCGTCGAGCAACAGCCCCAGTTCCTGCCGAACGGCGCCCGGATCGACCGCGC
>JBKEGM010000150.1:0-6320 GCA_046710005.1 Natrialbaceae archaeon | reverse complement strand
ACGATGCGGCACGACCACGTCATCACGGCCAAACAGCTCTCCAGGGGGGATATCGAGGCGGTCCTCGACCGCGCCGCCGAGATGGATGCCGACATGGCGGCCTACGGGCAACGTCACGCCGGGAAACTCCTGGGGCTGTGCTTTTTCGAACCGAGCACGCGAACAAAGATGAGCTTCGAAGCGGCGATCAAACGACTGGGTGGCGACGTCGTCGATATGGGCCACATCGAGTCCTCGTCGGTGAAGAAAGGCGAAACGCTCGCCGACACCGTCAGGGTGATCGCGGGGTACGCGGATGCCATCGTGATGCGCCATCCCGACGAGGGATCGGCCCAGATGGCCAGCGAATTCGTCGACGTCCCGCTGCTCAACGGGGGCGACGGCGCGGGCCACCACCCGACACAGACCCTGCTGGACCTCTACACCATCCGCCAGAACGCGGGCCTGGACGACCTCTCGATCGGGATCATGGGGGACCTGAAGTACGGCCGGACCGTCCACTCCCTGGCGACCGCCCTGACGAACTTCGACGCCGAACAGCACTTCATCAGCCCGGAGAGTCTCCAGCTCCCCGATGGCGTCAAGTACGACCTCGACGAGTCGGGGGCCTCGGTCGAAGAGCACACCGACCTCGAGGCCGTACTTCCCGACCTCGACGTGCTCTACGTTACCCGCATTCAACGCGAGCGTTTCCCCGACGAGAACGAGTACCAGAAAATCGCGGGCGAGTATCAAATTGGGGCGGACCTCCTCGACGACGCGCGGGACGACCTGACGATACTGCACCCGTTGCCGCGCGTCGACGAAATCGCACCGGACGTCGACGGGACACGCCACGCGAAATACTTCGAGCAGGCCCACAACGGCGTTCCCGTGCGAATGGCGCTGCTCGATCTCCTTCTCTCGGAGGGCGACCAATGAGCGAACCAGACACCGAACTCCGCGTCAGCAAGATCCAGAACGGAACCGTCATCGACCACATCCCGGGCGGGCAGGCCTTGCGCGTGCTCGCAATCCTCGACATCGAGGGCACCGAGGGCGAGACCGTCTCGATCGGGATGAACGTTCCGAGCAACCGTCTCGGGGTGAAAGACGTCGTCAAAGTCGAGGGCCGCGAACTCAGCCAGGACGAGGTTGACGTCCTCTCGGTGATTGCCCCTGACGCGACGATCAACATCATCCGCGACTACGAGGTGACTGACAAGCGCCGCGTCGAGGGACCTGACCGGGTCGTCGGCGTCCTGGGTTGCCCGAACAGTAATTGTATCACCAACGCCGGCGAACCGGTTTCAACGAAATTCACCGTCCTCGAAGAGGGCCTGCGCTGCGAGTACTGCGATACGATCGTTACGGGAGACGTCCCGGAACTCATCCAGCGCGACTAGCCCAGTTTCCTTTCGTCGACACCCGTTTTCCCAGGCGTTCTCGTTTGTCGTTGCGTGGATTCGTGCCCCTTCGTCCTTCCCCGCATTTTCCTGACGTCGGCCACTCTCGATAGGGGCCGCCGGCGGGACGAGCTATGTAAAACGGCTATTTGTGTGATAATTACACACAAGTAACCGTCGCCCGTAGAGGTGGAAGACATGACCCCCGGCCCTTCCAAATTCGTGTCCAAATCGCTGTCTATCTCCGGAATCCGGACGCTGGCCGAACTGGGGTGTAGCTAATGCGCCGTCGCCGCGTGCTCCGTGCCGGCGGGGTTGCCCTCGCAAGCCTCACCGGGATACCGGGACGGGGAGGTGCTGGAAACAACGCTCAAACACAACAGTTCGAACCGCTGGGCACCTTCAACATCGACGGCCTTTCCGAGGTGGTCGTCGACGAGTCCGGGAGCGTGGCCTACGGTGCCCTCCGCGATGGATTCGTGGTCCTCGATCTCTCCGACCCGGCGTCGCCAACGGCACTCGCTCGAGTGAGTGGGATTCTCGAGGACGTCGATAACGGCCCGGTTCATGAAATCTTCGACGTGAACCTCTCCGGCGATCGCCTCCTCGTCGGTGGTCCGCGCCACGGCGCCGGTCGAAACGAGGCCAGCGGGTTCGAAATCTATGACGTTTCGGTCGCCGAGAGCCCGAAACGGTTAGCCGGGGCCGTCACGGATCACGGGATTCACAACGCGTTTCTCGATGGCGAGATGGCTTACCTCACCGGCACGGGGGCCCAGGGGAGCCCACTCGTGATCTACGACGTTTCCGGCGACACTCCGGCGGAGCGTTCTCGTTGGTCCGTTGCCAGTGCAGACGAGGCGTGGGCGTCGGTCCCGACCACCTACCACAATTGCCATGACGTCTACGTCCAGGACGGCGTCGCTTTCGTGGCCTTTTGGGATGCCGGTACCTGGCTTGTGGACGTGTCCGATCCCGCGAATCCGAGAGGAATGATCGGGGTCGGTGGTATACCGCCCGATGCCATCCCGAGAGAGACGGGTCGTGGCCCCCCGCCGATGTTGCGGGAACTCCCCGGGAACAGCCACTACGCCCAGCCCAGCCCCGACGGTTCGCTCCTGGCAGTCGGCAAGGAGGCCTGGGACGACGAGGAGACCGACATCGATGGCGGTCCGGGTGGAATCGAAATCTGGGACGTCGCCAACGTTTCGGACCCGATGCAAATCACGATCCTCGGCCCGCCCGGCGAGAACCAGACGAGCCACAACTTCGGATGGCGAGGAAACCGCTTGTACACCTCCTGGTACGGGGGCGGGATTCGGGTGTTCGATCTGAGTGACCCCGCCGAACCGACCCTGCTGGCGACGTGGGCCGACGATGAAACGACCGCGTTTTGGACCGCGAAACCGGCTGCAGACGCAGTGGTAGCATCGAGTTACGCCGACCCGCGCCGGGACCAGGAGGCGCAGTTCAATGGCGTCGGCGCGACGCTGTATACGTTTCCCGCCCCCGAGGATTCGGCCGCGGCGGGCGCCGAGACGGTGACCCCCAGACCCACGCCTCGGTCGACGTCGACGGCGACGAGCGAGAACCCAACGACGAGCAGTCTCCCATCGTCGACCACAGCGCAGTCTGGCACCACCCCGAGCCCCGACACCAGTGTTGGTCCCACGAAAACGACCGAAAGGAGGGCAGATGAAACCGGAACACGGACCGCGACCACTGGCGGATCGGGGCCGGGATTCGGCGTGTTTGGGGCCCTTGCGGCCAGTGGAATCGCGGCCTGGCGACTGGCCGCCCGCCGTGACGGGGATGCGGACTGAGGGCGTTTTCCCACGACGGGTTGGTTCGGCCCTGAGACGCGGTTCCGGAGCGCGCCACGAGGACGTGACCCAAAGACAATTACGGTCCCCCCGCAACCCCCGGGTAACGACCATGGACGCAGGACTCGACATTGGGACCGATCGACTCCGTGCAGTGTGGGGCGACCCCGGTTCACCTTCGTTCGAAGAACAGGTGCCCGTCGCCCTCCCCGTTGACGAGAGCGATCTGATGGCCAGCAATCGTTCGCCCGAGGACCTCTTGACCATGGAATTCGAGGGCCAGCGATACGTGGTTGGATCGGATGCAGTGGCGGTTGCGGAGGCTGTGGGCCGCGACCCAGAATCACTACTGGAAACCGGGCATCTTTCGGAGAAGGGGTGGAACAGGGAAGCCTTCGCCAGCCTCGTTGCTGCAACGCTGGGGCCATTGGAAGGGCCGGCGGACCGGCTTTGTTACACGACGCCGGGAGCGCCTATCGACACAACGGTCGACACGGAGGCCCACCGCGAGGCGGTGGCAGGCGTCCTTTCCAACCTCGGCTACGACGCCACGCCGGTGAGCGAGGGGCTGGCTGTCATCTACGACGGACTGGCAGGGGAGAACCTCACCGGCCTCGGGATCGCCGTCCGGACTGACACGACCAGCGTCTGTCTGGCCTATTACGGCGTCCCGGTGCTGGTCTTCTCGATTGCCCAAGGTGCCGCGTGGGTCGAGGAGAAGGCTGCCGAAACGACCGGCCAAACCGCAGAGACCGCAGCACGTCGACGGGAGGAGTTCGTCCTGGATCCGATGGCCGACCAGGACGACCTGGGGAACGCGCTCGGGAAGGCATACGACGAACTCGTCGAAACGGTCCTGGACGCCGTCGTTAGCGAGGCTGGCCAGGGTGACGTTCGGGAGGGTGTCTCCGTCCCGATCGTTCTCGGCGGTGACGGTGCCGTGGCGGGGTTGGAGGCACTCTTTGGGGCCCGTGCGGACGGCACCGAGCTACCGTTCTCGATTACCGACGCCATGCTGGCTGCGGATCCAGCGAGAGCTACGAGTCGGGGATCGTTGGCTGCCGCCGCTGACGACGTCGACGCGTATGAAGCCGTGACGTGGTCGGAGTCGGGGGCGGCGGACCCGCGGGGGATCGATCCCGAATTCGATGCGGACGCCGGGCCTGACGCACCGCCGGGTGACGGGGTGGGTGAAACCCCTGAAGCCAGTCCCGCAGGCGATAACGCAGATAGTGCCGGGATGGGCGATGTGACCAGCGAAATGGGGGCAACGGAGGCTGGCGATTCGGCAATCGACCAACTCTTCGACCGTCTCGATACCCGCGATGAAGCGGTCGACGAACTCGACGACCGCCTGGAAGACCTCGGCGCTGACCTGGAGAGCCTCGACGCCGAAGTAACCGACCTGACAGATCGGTTGGCCGCGCTCGACGACTCGGCCGCGATGGAGGGGGAGGTCGAATCCCTGCGAGATTCGGTCGACGACCTGTCGGCGGCCCTTTCGAGAATCGAATCGACGGCTGCCGACGAGACTGACCTCGATCGTCTCGAGGACGACCTCGAAGACGTTCGAACCAGTATCGACCGAACTGAGGCGGCGCTGCAGGAGGAGGTTCGTGCGGTCGAAAACGTGGCAACGACGGTCGAAGAAGAACTCAGTGCTGTCGATGCGGACCTCGACCGCCTGAAAAACGACGTTGTCGCGGTCGAAGAGGACGTCGCGGGCGTGAATGGGGTTGTAGAGACCCTCGATGATCGCGTCGAAACCGTGGCAGTCGACATCGACGCACTGGACGAAGAGGCGGAGACCCTCGCCTCGGAGCTGGAGGTGGTTCGCCAGGACGTGGATGTGATCGAAACCGATCAGGAAAAGACCGCCGCGTCGGTCGAGGACATGTCGGCGGTCCTGGAGGGCCTGGAAGCGACGGTGGCGGACGTCGAAAGCGAAGTGGAGGGCCTAGAGAACGCGGTGAGCGATATCGAGAATGAAGTCGACACCCATGAAACCCGGATCGAGGAGGCTGAACGCACGCTCGGGGACCTTGAGAATGACGTGGACGAACAGGAGCGAACCGTCGACGACCTCCAGGCGGCCGTGAACGAGTTCGAAACCGAACTCTCCGACGTGAGCGAGACCCAAGAGGAACTCGGTGCCGACCTCGAGTCGGTCAGGGGCGACGTAACCACCCACGACGAGAATATCGACGACGTTGCGGCGGACGTCGACGCCGTTCGCGAGACTGCCAATGAGATCGAGTCGCGGGTCGACGGGCTTGAGGACGATTTGGATGGTGCCCGGGAGGAGCACGATGCTTTCCACCGGCGGATCGACGCGACGACTGCGGACCTGGGAGCGTTGTCGGACGATGTGGAGGGACTGGCGGCCGACGTCGAGGAAGCCGCCGGGGAGGCTGCAATGGCAACTGTTGAGGACCGAATCGAAACCGTCACCGAAGACGTGGCCGAGGTAACCGAAGACCTGGCAACGCTGTCGGACGAGGCCGTTACGGAAGCCAGCGTCGACGAAATTAGCGAACGGGTCGCGACTCTCGATGACAGCGTCGATGAGCAGGTGGCTGCCCTCGCAAATCGAGTCGACCACCTCGAGTCACGAATAGCGAGTGAATCCGACGCTGCTGCGTCGGCGGATTCCGTCTCGGAACTCCGCGAGGCCCTTTCAATTCTCGAGAGTGACGTGGACGACCTCCGACAACGCCAACTTACCGAATACGACCAACCGGACGAAGAAGTGGTCACCGAGGAGCGCCTCGAACCGGTCGTCGACAGGATCGAGACCCTGAGTGACCGCATCGACGGAATCGACAATCGAGCGGCAACCGAATCCGATCTCGAAACGCTCCGCGACCTCCTCGAGACGGTGTCCGAGACCACGCCAGAGATGGAAGCGATCGATCGCTTCGAGGACCGCCTCGGTGATTCGGTCGACGAGGAGGATCTGTCCGAGGTTCAAACGACTATCGAGATCCTTCGATCTGAGATCGAGGATGTCCGCAGTCGGTTGGACGAGGGATCGCTGGACGCCACGGATGAGGCCCGGATCGACGACTTGGCCACGGATAGTGACGATTTCGAAAATACCGTCGAGGACCTC
>JBKEGM010000149.1:0-6336 GCA_046710005.1 Natrialbaceae archaeon | reverse complement strand
CGGGCCCATCGCTGAAACCCTTCAGCTACATTTTCAAGGGTTTTAAACTACCCATACTTCAAAAACTTCGATTTGCTTCCCTCTTTTTATATGTACGGATACATTGGCACGTCGGTGATACGATGACCCTGGTGCAAACACGGGCGATGCATCCTGAGCCCGAATTACGCACTCTGTGCTGTGGATATACCGAACGAAGGACGCCGTTGACCCCTGAAATATTCGGTTATGAATGACAAATAATAATCAATGGCAAACCCCTCGGATGAACCGCCATATCCCGAGCTCGTAGAGAAAGCGCCGATTGGGATTTTTGAAGTGAACCAGGCCGGCGAGTACGTCAATGTAAATGAATCTGGGTGTGAGTTGGTCGGCTACACAGAAGATGAACTCCTTGAATTGTCGATTTCCGATTTGATTCAGACAGGGGACGAACCCCATGAAGTGCCATCGTTTACCGAACTCAGTGAGACAGGGCATATGCGGTATGCAGGGAAGATACTGCACAAGGATGGTTCCGAAGTCGATGTGATTCTTGATGCTGTCGCGCTTGAAAATCGTGGGGATGTTGCTTATGTCCAAGATAACACTGCGCAAAAAGAATACGAGCGAGAACTTCAAGACGCCAAAATCCGATTCCAATCGTTGTTCGAGAAGGCTCCGGAAGGGATAGTCATCCACGGCAGTAACGGGGATATTCTTGAAGTGAACCAACAAGAAATCGAGAATCTCGGCTATTCCCGCGCGGACCTCAGGTCGATGAATATCGCAGATATCGAGGCGGGACTCTCGCAGGAGGAATCCCAAGCCCTGTGGGACCAGATGGATGTCGGAGACACGCACAAGGTTGAGACGGAACTGGAACGTAACGATGGCTCGACGTACCCCGTCGAGGTGTGGGCCAACAAAATCGATATCCATAGGGACTTGCGATTTCTGGCATTTGCTTTCGTTAGAATTGGGTCTCTCCCAGACGGGTTTTACGTGGAGGATAACGGTCCAGGAATCCCCGAAAACGAGCGGGCTGAGGTTTTCGAGACCGGGTATTCGAAAAATCCCAATGGAAAGGGATTCGGATTATCGATCGTCCAGACGATCGTGGAGGCCCACGGGTGGGATATACGGCTTACCGAGAGTTCTGAAGGCGGTGCACGATCCGAATTCACTGGCGTAGAGTTCGCTGCTGACTAGCAATGCTGGATCCATCAGGCCTCGAAGAACCAGGCACTGAAAGCGGTTGGACTCCCGACTCGCCCGACGTTTACCGGACCGGGAGTTTGCTGCTACGATTCGCGAACGGTGGCCACGGACCTGCCTTGAACTGAGAGCAGGCGACTCCGTCCAATAGTCCTCGGACCCCGGGTCAGTCCGACGATAATTCGGACCGGCGGAAAAATCGAACCACTGACCAGCGCTTGGCCTGTAACCAGCCGATCGTCGCGAGTTGAAAGGTAACCAGCGGCGCGACCGTCAGCCCGCCGGGAGCCAGGATATTACTTCCCAGGATGGCCACGACAGTAGTGATCCCGGTCACAGTGTAGGCACGTGAATACGAGAGGCTTTCACCGTTGGACCACGCCAGACCGAACAGTACAACACCGGCGAGAAACAGCCCGGCGAGGAAGACGGTGTAGAGCCAGTAGCCAGGCGCGGGAGTGATTTCGGCGACGAGTGAGGTTGAAGCCGGATCGATCTGCCACAAAACGGAGTGGACCGGGGTCGTGACCGCCAGCATGATGGCGATTCCGACGAGCACACCCGTGGTGGCGAACACCACCCGTTCGCCCGGGACCCTCGGCGTACTGCCGGCTGTGCTTGCAAACATGAACCAGCCAAGGCCGGCCAATACCGCGCCCACAATGCTCAACGAGAGGAAGAACTGATTGATGGCCGGGTCAGTGCTCAGGAATTGCGCCGCGAAGATCCCGTTCCAAACCGCGACACCTAATACGAAGAGAATGTAGGCGAGGCCGTTATCGCGATGCCGGTAGGAAATCCCGGTCGCCACGTAGACGTGCATGGCGAGGACAATGATCACTGCCCCAGCGGCAAGTAATAAAAGGTGGTTTGGGATGACCGGCATACGTTGTCTATGGGCTACACGACTAAAATACCCCCCGGCAATTTCACGAATTGAGTCGATCCTTTTTCGGGACAAATAGTCGAAACGAAACCCGGCCGACTGTGTCATAATGCAACGACGAACCAGGAGACAATCCGGGAAGTACCGTACCAACGGTGTGATAGCTATTTTATGGCACCCTCAACTGTTTTCAATTGTGAGCGGGATACGGCTCGTATGAGCGAGAGTGATGGAAGTCGCACGAGCGACACGATGCGGGAGCGCGTGCCGGAGAACAGTCGAAAGTTCTGGCTACTGTTGAACGCGAACCGGTAGCTGGTCGCCGCCGGGATCTCGGGCGGCGTGTTCCTCGCGCTCGCCACCATCGGACACCTCCACCGGACCGGGACGCCGGCGCTGTTCAGCCAGGAGGAACCTATCGAGACACTGTTTCAGGGGCTGCTCACGTCCATCATCACGGGCGTCACGTTCGTGCTCACGCTCAGCCAACTCTTCCTCTCCCAGGAACAGGGGCCGGTCGGGGACCAGCGCGAACGCATGGAGGGCGCGATGTCGTTCCGGAAGGACGTCGAAGCCCCTTCGAGGAGCCTGTGAGTCCCGCGCAGCCGTCAGCGTTCCTCCGGTCGCTTGTGAAACTCACGAATCGCCACACCGGCGCCCTCCAGGACACCATCGCGGACATTGACGAAGACGCCTTGAACGACCAGGTGGCCGCGTTCACAGAGAACGTGAAGCGGAACGCGGACGCCGTCCAGAGAAATCTCGAAGGCTCCCAGTTTGGGGGAGTTCGACGTGGTGTTCTCCGCACTGAACTACAACTATTCGTGGAAGTTGTACGCGGCGCGCCGCATCCGCGCAGAGAACGAGGACGTACTCACCGAGGAAGCGCACCACGCGTTCGATGAACTCATCAACGCGCTGGAACTGTTCGGGCCGGCGCGCGAGCATTTCAAGACGCTGTACTTCCAGTGGGCGCTCATCGAAATCTCCCGGACGATGCTATACGCGTCCATACCCGTGCTCCTCACGGCGGTCGCGGGCGTCGTCTACCTCGAACCGGGGCTGTTCCCGGGGACCGTGTTGGGCGTGCGCCTGTTACCAAAGATCATTGTAACCGAGCGGAGAATATACGCCAGAAAATACCTCCAAGTCAGCAGGGCAAAACCAGTCAGTACCCACTGCGGGATAGGAGTAACGGCTGTGTGGTGGTTCGAGAGAACAAGCTCTCTCGTCATCACGAAAGGCGCTCGCGCCTTTCGAACGACACAGCGATCGGTCCACTTGTTCGACGAATCAACGGGTTAGAAAGCCCCACAAAAACAGGTGCGGCCGTAGACCAGCAAATACCCCCCGGCGGGACGGGAAACCGCGCCGTTGTCAGGCTACACGCGACTGCCTGAGGGACCTCTGTCCCTCTCCGTTCACGGCGCGGGGCATGTCACGACCGGGTGAAAGTTTCACCACGGGCAGTTGTTTGTATTCGTGTGACGGACCAACTCCTCCGAACGGGCACCGGGTCGAGACGCCATTATCGATCGGTTCCGTCGATCCCCGAAAGGTTAAGGGGGCGTTCCGGTGGGTGTTCGTCGATCTCGATCGCCATGCCGAAGGAGACGATCGAAGAAACCCCCTCCTCCACGGAGAGATCGACTTCGTGGATCTCCTCCTCGGTGACGTGCAAAATGAACCCACCCATAAACGGGTTCGGCCCCATCGGCACAAAGACCGTGAGCATGTCCTCGGCCGCGATTGCCGTTTCGATCGTGTCGGGCGGATGGGCGGTTTGGAAGGCCAGTGAGTACATGCCCGCTTTCGGAAATTCGACCATCACGACGTTCTGGAAGTGTTCCGTATCCCCCTCCAGCAACATTTCGCTGATCTGATCGAGCGGCCCGTAAATCGATCGAATGCCTGGTATACTGGCCATCGTGACGTCCACCCCACGTTTGACGCGGTCGCCCCCAACGTTACTTTCCGTGATCGCCCCGACGGCGAGAATCGTGCCGAGGAGGGTCACGAAGGAGATTACCTGGGGCACCAGCGACGACGTCGTACCGAGGGCCACCTGAATCGGAATGACGATCGGATTCAACAGCCCGGAGACGAGGTCGATGGTAATTAAAAACACGAAGGCTGTGATGAGCACCGGTAACACGATCGCCGTCCCGGTCAGGGCCGACTGTCTCAGAAAGTCATTGAGGTTGTCTTCCATGTTGTGGTACGTTGAAACGATTCGAGGCATGGGTTGGTCTTCCCACCCCGGGGCGAAAATGTTGGGGGAACTCGGGGGTTCCGGGTCGGTGTGAGGGGCACATCACGGTTTCGCGTTCGCTCCAGGATGGCCCGTTTCTGTGGGCGCCGTTGGGAAGCCGCTGTGGTCTGGGCACTCGTCGAGGCAATATTTATTGGGTAGCCAACAAATGAATCGGTATGAACAGACGACTCGTCATTGGGACCCTCATGGGCGCGTTTCTGGGAATTTTCTGCATCTTTGGGGTCGGTCTCCGAATCGGTTTCGAGGGGAACGAACTGTTCCTCTTCGCGATGTGGTACAACCGGGTCGTCATGGGACTCATGATCGGGTTGGCGGGCGGCCTTCGGTTTGTCGATTCCTCATACAACGTCCCTCTGAGGGGCTTCGTACTGGGACTCGTGGTGACCGCAGCGGTCAGGTTCACGAGCGAGTTCGCCGATTGGCCGAGTTTCTTTGCGGGACTGGCGTACGGCGTGATCATTGACTGGGTCGCGACCCGTTACAGCTGATCGGACGGGGTCGCGAACGACTCCATCCGAACTCTCATCATTCAGCAGGGTCGTCGAGTGTGGAACGAGTTTGTTCGGGGCTTGTCACAGTGAGTCGGGTCTGTGCCCTGTTCCTCGCAAGTGAGTTCTGCTGGGGTTGGCCTGACGGGACGCGCTCGACCGACCGGTCGAGTTCAACTCCGCCGCCGAGATCAGATCGCGATCCGGATGAGTAAACGAGATTCTCGGCAAGGTAACGGGGACAACCGGCAGGGACAATCACCGGCGACACCGAGCAGGCACTGTGTAATGCTCGGAGTCTTGGAGCCCAGGGTGAGGAAGAAGTAGAGGATACATTCAGCAGCCAGCCGGCAAGCAGTATCTCGACGACTTCTACAACCGCGTGATGCTCTCCCCCGTTCCAATCACCTACATCGGTCCCGAACCACGGTCAATCACCGCATCACCAGTCAGTCGATGAGTCACCCGCTTTCGAGAGACATGTTCGTCAGCAGTTCTGCAACGGTGTCGGAACTGGCATCGATTGCTGATTCCCGAACGAGTGCATCCTCGCCGGCCCCGACGAGGTCGCCCACAGGTCGTGACGACAACTCCTCGACAAGGGCCTGCGCCGCCGTATCGCTGGCGTCTGCCCACAGTTTCCGGTGCTGGATACCGGTTCCAAAGGCCACCTCAGAGTCGAGTTCGACCTTCGCGACGTGGACCAGCACCGTCCGGACTGCATTCGAGCCGTCCTGGACGACCCCGAGATAACTCGTCAGCGTGACCGATTTCCCGAGAAAGTCGACTCCCCGAGATCCGATTCTTGCTGGCGTGACCACCCACAAGAGGCCCGACCCGAGCCCCGTCTTCTCGAGCAGCCCTGACTGCTCGAGATATTTACCGGCCTCCTTGGTGACGAACGACTCCTCGGTAATGTGCGCCAGCGGGTTCAGCGACTTTCCAATGACCGGAGTGACTTGAATATGTGGATTGCGCAGCGAAGCGTACGCGCTTCACCACCGCCCACAGTGGGGCGGGGAACTCGCGCTGCCTTTCGTTTAGACGCGTGATCGACAAATTAGAGAGACGATTCTCGACCGGTCAGGGTCGAGAATCGTCATGGCGAGGTGGCGAAACGGGGCCGCCCGGAACGACCAGACAGTCCACGTCCAGGACCGGTCGAGAATCGTTTTGGCGAGGTGTCGAAACAGGATCGTTGCCGGTAGTCGGAGAGGTATATATATATTGTGACCACTATCGCTGGCTCTGCAACTGCGCGCACGGGTTGAAGTGCGTTCCTCGCATCTGTTCTGGTGTACATGAACTTCGATAAGAAGTACATCGCAGGTATCGCCGCCGTTGCAATCGCTGGAGTCTATTCCGTTCGCCGCTGGCGAGGTGGGTCCAGCGACGGTGATGCTGACGAGGAACCCTCGGCTTCCAGTCACCCTGCTCCGACTGCCGACTGACCCCTCCTGGCCTGTTTCAGAACCAGAGACACGCCGTCG
>JBKEGM010000148.1:0-6343 GCA_046710005.1 Natrialbaceae archaeon | reverse complement strand
AAACGAATGAAGGAACTTGCCGAGGACGCCGAGAACAAGATCTGATTTTCTCCGGAGAAACTGTCGCCGAGATTGGATGTTTTCCCGTGGCGCGAAAGGTATTAGTTTCGGTTGGGGCTTGATACCTATATGGACTCTCACACGCGGGAACGCGTGGAAGACTGGGACGATATCCCTTGTGCGGCCGGACTCGAGGGCTTTCGTGACCTCGCCGACAAGGAGTTTTCCGGCGTCGTCACCGGGACTGGCGTCTGGGCGTTCGTTCTCAATGGGCGGATCGTCGGTCTGGACGGCGGTACCCTGGAGGACTTGGAGGGGACACCACTGACTGCCTATAGGGCCCCGGACCCCGCACTGCCACTGCTGTTTGCGATGCAGGCGCAGGGCGGCGAGACGCAAGCGGAGTACTATACGAACGACACGCCGATCGGTGAGGCGAAACGAACGCTGTCGGACGGATCGTTCACCGGGTACATCGAGTTGAGCGAAAACGTTCTCAGTGGGGATTACTACGTCTGTTTCTACGGCGGTCGCGCCCTGCCGATAGCGTTCATCGGGAGTAGTGAACGGCTGCTGAGCGGTGACGAGGCCTTTGAACGCGCCAACGACGAGGTTGGCATTTACGAGGTCAAAGCCGTCGACGTCGAGGTGACGGAAATCCCTGCCCCCGACGACGAATCGGAACCGTCAGCGTCGTCGGTGGCCACGGACGCGTCGACAGAGGATGATGGGGAAGACGACGACACGACTGAGGAATTCCAACCGGATGAACCTGCGTCAGAAGAGACGGGGGCAACCCCCTCCGAAGCAATGTCTCAGACGGACGACGCTGACGGTTTGGATGCCGAGGACGGAACCACCGAAAGCGAGGTGAGTGGCGGCGAAACCGACGATTCTGGCGTAACCTCCTCGCCCGATAGAGGGTCCACCTCGGCGCCGGAAACGACCGAAGCGCAGCCGACCGAACCCCGAGACCATGCGGCCACGCGAGATTCGGATGATACCCAGGAACCGACCGCGAGGGACTCTCCGAGTGAGACTGGTCGGTCATCACCACGCCGCCAGGAAGGTAGGGAACGGGAGTCGGGCGCGTCGAGAACCCACCAAACGAATACGCAGGATCGGACTCAAAAACGAGCCGCTTCGACTGGAACGGACCAACCGAGTGGGGACGATCCCCGCTTCGAACGCGAAGCGGAGTGGCGCGAGACACGACAGATCCCATCGATCGACCCGGATCGAAGCGAAGCGGCGGACGAACCCAGGGCGGTCTCCGGCGCGGGAGAGGCTGGGTCGAGCTCCCCAACGAAAGCCAGTCGCTCTGCCGACTCGCCGGGGTCGGGCCGTCGTGACCGCACACAACGGGAGGGTTCAGGGGGCCGACGGGAGGACGCCGATCGGACGGGCGGCCATGGAGAGGAGTCGACGCCCCGAGCCGATAACTCCGGTGGGACCAGACGGAGGTCGCCCGCCGAGGGGACGATCGAAAAGCCACTGGAACAAGACATGCTGGAACGGGAGGACGAGATCGATCAACTCCAGCAGCGGGTTTCGGATCTCGAGTCCAAACGGGAGTCCCTCCAGGCCGAACGGGACACGCTGGAACGCGAGAACGGGAGACTCGAGGAGGAAAACGAGCGACTCCAAAACCGGGTCGGTGAACTCGAGGACGAGGTTTCCGAACTCGAGTCCCAGATCGAAGAACTCGAGGCCGCCGTCGACTCGGGGAGCGCTCGCAAGGCTGACTCGGCGGTAGCGTCGTCCGATGCTTCACGAGACATGTCACCGGCGCAGGCACTTTCCGCCACGAACCTGTTTCTCAGATATGATTCGAAGGGGCAAGCAACCCTCGAGGACGTGCACGCCAGCGACGCTGACGCCGAGGCGCTGAACGCGAACCTTCGGCTGGAACACCACACGAACTTCGACGCGACGAGTGTCACGGTGGATGGGACGCCGTACGCGCAGTTCCTGGAGGCGTCGATCCACTACGAATTCGTCGAGTGGCTCCTCCGGGAGTTCCCCTTCGAAATCCGTGAGACGGGCAACGCGGGGGCGATGGATCGGCTGTATGACGCTATTCCGAAAATCGATCGTGTCGAGTGTATGGGCAGGGTCGATATCGCCGCTGCTGAGGACGCCGACGAAGGGGGACGTCGGGAGTTCGACATCGTTGCCCGGGACCGAATGGGGGACCCGCTCATCATCGCCAACCTCAACGACTCGCTGGACGCGGCGACGGAGAACATGATGGTGAACCTTCAGGAGTCGGCGACGGCCGTTAAGGAAGCCGCCGACGACCTCGCGGCAGGGTTCATGGTGACCACCAGTTTCTTCGATTCGGGAGCGCTCGAAGTGGCTGCCGAGGCAACGAGCGGGAGCCTCTTGAGTCGGGACTCCAGGAAAAGCTTCGTGAAGCTATCGCGGAAACGGGGATATCACCTCTGTCTGGTGGAGACCAGAGAGGGGAATTTCCACGTCAACGTCCCCGAACTCTAGCTTTCGGCTTCCGGAGATTCCTCGATTTTCATTCCCTCAAGCTTCTCCACGAGTTCGTCCAGTTTCCCGTCGAGTTCATCGACGAACTCGGCGGTGCGATCGGTGGTGATCGCGCCCTGGCTCGAGGGTTCGATGAGGTTTTCCTCCTCGAGAACGCGAAGCGAGTAGCGAACCTTGTGATGGGGATAGCCCGTCTCGTTTGACATTTTCACGATGCCGATGGGCTCGCTGTCGATGACCATCCGCAACACCTGCAAATGTCGTTCCAACATGTCGACTTCCTTCTCTAGTCGGTCTATCATGGCATTTGTTAACTTGTCTTTAGGGGGCTTTAAAGGTTATTGTATGAGACGACCGACAGAACGATTACGTGTTAACTATACGCAAATTGCCTTGATATGTTTTGTGGTTCCTCATGACCGTTTCCGGTATTCCGAACGGGAACGATTTCCGAAACGGTCCACCGTTCGAAATACCGAAATCGGTTTATCACGAGCGGTAAAACCGGTCCTTGTCATGACCGTAACCGTCGTCGGCTCCCAACTCGGTGACGAAGGGAAAGGGAGGGTCGTCGACCTGTTTAGCGACGAGGCCGACGTCATCGCACGATACCAGGGTGGAGATAACGCCGGCCACACCGTCGTCGAAGGCGACGAGGAGTACAAACTCTCACTGGTTCCAAGCGGGGCCATTCGGGGCAAAGTGGGCGTGCTCGGGAATGGCTGCGTGGTCAACCCCGAGACGCTTTTCGACGAGATCGATGGCCTTCGCGACCGCGGCCTGGACCCGGACGTTCGGGTCGGCCGACGCGCACACGTTATCTTCCCGTATCACCGTCGTCTGGACGGGATCGAAGAGGAGGCAAAGAGCGAGGGCAATCTCGATGCCGGGACGACCGGGCGGGGCATCGGCCCGACCTACCAAGACAAAGCGGGTCGTCGTGGAGTTCGGATCGGGGATCTCCTGGATCCTGCCGTCCTCCGACAGCGCCTGGAGTACGTCGTGCCCCAGAAGCGCGCACTGGTCGAGGAGGTGTTCGGCCTCGACGCCGGTGAGGCGTTCGACATCGACGCACTCTACGAGCAATATCGCGAGTATGGCGAGCGCCTTGCGGCGGAAGACATGACCGTCAACGCGGGGCACTTCCTCGCCGAACGAATGGACGCCGGGGAGAACGTCATGCTGGAGGGCGCGCAGGGCACCTCGATCGACATCGACCACGGCATCTATCCCTACGTCACCTCTTCAAACGCGAGCGCTGGCGGCGCCTGCACGGGAACCGGACTCGGTCCGACGACGGTCGGCGACGGAGAAGTCATCGGCGTGGTCAAGGCATACCTCTCCCGGGTGGGAACGGGACCGCTCCCGACCGAACTCGAGAACGACACTGCCGAGTACATCCGTGAGGAAGGCGGCGAATACGGCACCGTTACCGGTCGCCCCCGCCGCGTTGGGTGGCTCGACCTCCCGATGGTTCGTCACGCCGCGCGCGTCAACGGGTTCACCGGGATCGTCGTCAACCACGTCGACGTGCTCGCCGGCCTCGACGAGGTCACGGTGGGTCACTCGTACGACCTCGACGGCGAGGAAATCTTCACGATGCCCGCCACCACCGAGCGCTGGGGCGAATGCAAGCCCAACTTCCGGACGTTCGACGGCTGGGCGGACGTCGACTGGTCGCTGGTGGCCGACGAGGGGTACGACGCAATCCCCGAGAACGCCCGGACCTACCTCCAGTACGTGAGCGACGAGGTCGGGGCCCCGTTGTCCGCGGTCGGCATGGGGCCGAACCGGTCGGACACGGTGGTGGTCGAGCGACCGTTCTGACCTTTCTGGGCCCCTGCCCATCGCTCTTCGTCCACCTGGCTGGAGCGGACCGCAGTTTGAGGAGGGGACGCTGTCCCAAAGTGACGTGAAAACGAACTACAGTTCTTCCTTGAGTTCGTCCCGTCGGTATCGCTCGTTGAGTTCGTAGCTCGACAGTTCGCCCGTCGCACTGACCGAAAATTCGTAGCGGCCCAGGATATCCTGGGTATCCGGAATGGCTTCGCGTTCGAGGACTTCGATGACGACGCGCCAGTCCCCGTCGTTCGATTCGACTTTAATAACGTCTTCGACGGGGTGATCCAGGAGTTGCTCGGCGGCCTCGACCGCCTCCTTGCGGGCATCGAGCATACCGATGCGTTCCTGTCCCTCGTTCTCATCCTGGCCGTCTTCGGGTGGGCTCTCTGCGATCTCGTCAGCCGGGGAACCTTCGGTCGATCGTGTTTCGTCCGGATCGTTGTCGGGTGGAGTTTCAGTCATTGATTGTTCGTACGTGGCCCAACGGCTAAAACTGGCGGTCAGACCGCCAGGTCGTGTTCCTCGAGCACCGTCTCGACGCTCTTCTGGAGGGACGCCACTTCGTCGTACTCGGCGACTTTCGAGGCCAAGACGTCGACGCAGACGTCTCGGACGATCCCGTCGTCCCCGGTGTTTGCCGCAGCGAGTCCCTCGGCAGCCATGATCTCGGCTCGTGTGCCGACGCCGATGTCGAGTTCCTCTCGGAGGTCCCGGAAGACGCCGACGATCGACTCGATTTGGGGCTGTGTCAGTTCCTCTCCGATATGCTCTTCGACGATCGCCACTTCCGTCTCGTGGTCGTAGAAATCCATATAGACGCCGACGAGTCGATCGAGCAACGCGTCCTGTGGCTCGTGGACACCGGCGTACTCGACCGAGTTCGACGTGAGGATCGCCCGGAACTCCGGATGCACTTCGACGTAGCGCGATCCGCCGCGCTTGCCCGGCAGTTCCAGCACGCCCTCCTCGAAGACGGACAGCAAGACGTTGTTCGCCACGGGTTTCGTCCGGGAGAACTCGTTGTACACCAGCGTCCCGCCGTCACGAACCGCGAGAGTGAGGGGGTTATCGACCCACCGGTCCCGAATGATGTCCTTGCTCTTGATGACGTTGTGGATGTACTTGTCCCGTTCCGAGTAGCGCTCCTCCTGTGCGTACTCGCCGACCAGGTCGCTCGTGTTCAACTCGGCGTCGCCGTTGATCCACACCACCGGCTGGTCCCGTTCTCGCGCGACGTCGATCGCCAGTGCCGTTTTCCCGCACCCGGTCGGACCGATGAGATGGACCGGACGATTCGCCGCCAGCCACCGGCGAAGCCGTCGTTTCAGTTGCGTTATTTCGTCGGTCTCCACGAACGACTGTTCAGCGATCGCGACCGACTCCGACAGATCCGATTTCTTGAGGTCTTCCGTCCCTCCCTCGAGGGATTCGCTCATCCGGCTCATTTCCTTCTGCCGGCGTTCATGTTGTTTGTCGGATCGGGATGATCGGATCTTCGAGCCTCGCACCTTCCGGTCGTCCGAGCCTGAGTTTCTCGTCATTCCTCGTCCGGTCGGAGCGGTACGTCGTCGCCATATTCTTCGCGATATTCATCGATCGTCATGTCGTGGGTCCGGAGGTGGGGTTCGGTGATCGCCTGATAATATTCGCCACAGACGCGACACTCGACCATGTCCTCGGGCCCCTCATCGGGTTCCTCTGGCTCGGATTCTGCCTGGAAATCATCGACCGACCCGCCGAACGACGTCTCTGATTCCGTTTCGGGTTCGTCGGACTCCTCTTCGGCGGGTTCCGCCGCTTCGTCGGTGTCTTCGGACTCCTCTTCGGCCGGGTCAGCCGCTTCGTCGTCGGCTTCCTCCTCCGTTTCCTCTTCGGCGTCAGGTCCGGTGCTCGTTTCGGCAGCTTCGAAGCCGTAGAACGTGCGAACGTAGGCCTCGAACGCCGCCCGTGACGCATCCGTTTCCTCGACGAATTCGTCGACGGCGTCGAGGAACGCTTGGAC
>JBKEGM010000147.1:0-6366 GCA_046710005.1 Natrialbaceae archaeon | reverse complement strand
ACACCATCGAATCGCAGTCGAACCGTCCGATGGCCTCAAACTCCTTTCCGATCCCTCTTTGTGCGGCCTCACGATCCCACATCCCCAATTCAGTGGTCAACGTGCCTGCTGGCCCCGTCGCGTCCACGATAAGATCCCCGTAGATCGCTCCGCGTGATCCGCTTTCCTGGATTTTCACCCCTTCCACAACGCCGCTCTCCTGAATCGGCCCCATGACCTCGGTTTCAGTGATGATTTCAACGCCATGTGCCCTTGCATCCCCACCCAAATATTCGAGGAAATTCGGAAAATCGAGAACGTAATTCGGAATACTGCGGTTCGTACTCTCATTTGGGCCCTCAAAAATGACGTTCGGGCTGGAATCCATTACGACATGATCCGGAATATCAAACCCATCGACCACCTGGTGGAACGTACCGCCGGTCGATTTGTCGTTACCGGAGAGTGACTGGTTTCTTTCAACCACGACGACCGAGTAGTCGGATCGGGACCCGACCTCGCGGGCAAACTGGAGCCCGGATGGCCCACCCCCGGCAACAACGATATCGTATTCCCCCATTCTACGAACTAGAACGGGTGGGATCGAAATGAAAATACTGCTTAAGAGGGGCCGACGGTCGGCTTGTAGTCGAACAACCGGGGCGTTGGTGAACGAACCGATCAGTGATCGAACGATGGTTCCACCACGATTCCCGTCCCGGTGAGCAGGTCGATCTGTCCGTTTCACGTCGTCATGACCGAGTGTGACGCGGGAGAACTGGGTCCCGGGCGAACGTTTCGAGCCGAATCAGATGCTGTCGGACGAACCGCTTTTCATGCCCGGCGGGCAATCGTTCGATCATGAACGTGCTCGTGGTCGGAGCCGGGCAAACCGGCCGGTGGCTGGGCCGAGGGGTGGATGCCGACGTCGCATTCGCCGATGCTGACCCGGTAGCGGCCCGCGAGGCAGCTTCGGCGCTCGATGCCCGGGCTATCGCGCTTGACGCCGGTGGCACCTTCGACGCGGTCGGTTTCGCCGTTCCAATGGCTCGCCTGGAACAGGCTATTGCGGAGCATGCCAACCGGGCCGAACGAGCGGTATTCGCAGTGTCAAAAGAGATGGCAACCCCCGTGAGGGCGCTGGGAACGCACGCTCCGGAACAGGAGCGCGTCTGCCTGAATCCGATGTTTTCCCCCGATGATGGACCGGGAACCGTGGCGGTCGTGTCGGATGAGCCGGGGCCGGCAATCGACGCGATTCTCGAATATCTGGCCGACGCCGGTAACGAACTCGTCGAAACGACCCCACAGGAACACGACGATGCAATGGCGACCGTCCACGCCGGTGCCGAAGCCGCCATACTGGCATACGCCATTCAGGCCGGCGATGTTCCCGACCATTTCCGGACCGCGATCTCGGACCAACTCGACGAACTGGCATCCGCATTGCTCGAGGGTGACCCCAGTCGTCAGGCAGAAATCCAGACGACATTCGATGGCGCAACAAGAATCGCGAGAGCAGCGACCGGATTGGCCGACGCCGACCGTGCGGAAGTCGCGAACCTGTACCGCGAGGCGGCCGATCGATGGCGTGATCGCGATGGTTGATCGCGAGGCGGTGTTGGACAATGCGAAGTACCTCCGAAACGTTCGACCGATCGATCCAGACGAAATCCAGGCGTACGTCGAGGAGCGACCACACCCAGGGGTCGTTCGCCAAATCATCCGCGAAGCGGCGTACGATCTCGGGGTAATCGAACGAGCAGACGGCACATTCGTTCCGGTCCCCGAGAACCCGGTCGACCCGCACCTCGACGACGTCGCCGCCTTTCCCGACCAATACGTCAGGCTTCTTGAAGACCGCCTCGTGGAACGGTACGGTCCCGACTGGTATCGAGGCGGGTTTGGGGAGCGCCTCCGGGAACGCATTCGACGGACGAAGGAACGCTACTTCCAGCAGGAGGACGTCGAATACGATGCGGTGGCGGCCGACGCCTACGCGATTTACCACCTGCCGGATTTCTACGCAGCCGTCCAGTACGCTCTCGAGGGCCTGGCTCGGGATGGCTTGCTCCCACGGCGACTCCGCGTCCTCGACGTGGGTGCGGGGGTCGGGGGCCCGGCACTGGGACTGTTCGACTACCTCCCGGAGAACGCTCTCGTGGAGTATCATGGCGTGGAACCAGCTGCAGCTGCCGACGTCCTTGCCGGTCTGCTCGAGGAACCCGGTCGAAACGTCCAAGCCACTATTCATCGCGAACGGATAGAGGACTTCGAACCGACAGGGGAATACGACCTCCTGTTATTCGCGAACGTCCTGAGTGAACTCGAGGACCCGATCGACGTGGTCGAAAACCTTGTCGATCATCTTCGCCAGGATGGTTCCTGCGTCATGCTGGCCCCTGCCGACGAGAACACGAGCGTTCATTTGCGTGAGGTGGAACGGGCGGTGGAGGGCACCCAGACGGACGCTGGGACGGCCAGCGTATACAGTCCCGAACCCCGGCTCTGGCCGGGGGAAACTCCATCTGATAGAGGCTGGTCTTTCGACGACCGTCCGGACCTCCAGGTTCCGGCCTTTCAGCGACAGCTGGCCGAACCGGCCGAGGACCCTGGCGAGTTCGTCAACGTCGACGTCCTGTTTTCCCCGTCTCTCCTCCGAGTGGACGGGCAGCGCCGCTACGATTTCGAACCTGACCCCGCCCGGTGGGCGAAACTGGCCGATACCGAGCATCACGTCACGAAGCGAATCGACTGTCTCGCCTGCAAACTGAGTCACGACCTCGCTGACGAGGGGCACCCCCTCTTTCGGATCGGTGACGGCAGTCAGTCGGTCGACCATTACGCCGTCCTGGTAAAGGAAACCGCGCTCAACCGCGACGTGCACGCGGCCGACTACGGCGACCTCCTGACCATCGAAGGCGCACTTGCCCTCTGGAACGAAGACGAAGGCGCCTACAACCTCGTTGTTGACGAGGAGACGGTGGTCGATCGGGTACCCCCATGACCGCCGCAGATGCCCAACGGATCGCCGTCGTCGGTGGCGGCGTTATTGGTTGTGCGGCCGCGGCCGCGCTCGCGCCCGATTACGACGTTGTCCTGTTCGAGTCCGACCGAATCGCGGGCGGGGCGACGGGACGGTCTGCTGGGCTAGTAACGGTCGAACCCGCTTTCAGCGATTCCCCGTCGATCGCTGACCGCGCCATGAGCGAGTTCGAACGCTTCGACGAGGAAGGCAGGGTCGTCTTCCACGCGCACCCGAGTCTCGAACCAGTGCCGGCCGACGAACGGGCGATCGCCCGTCGTCGCCTCGACCGATTGCAAGGTGCCGGCGTCTCGGTCGATTGGCTGAATCCCGATGAGGTAGCAGCACGCTATCCGCTTCGGATCGACGGTCATGCGGGGGCACTGCTTTTTCAGGAGGCAGGCTGGGTCGATCCCCATGAACTGACCCAGGCATACAGACGAAAAGCGACGGAGGCTGGCGCGACAATAGAAGTCGGCACGACCGTCCAGGAGATCGTCACAACTGACGATGCAGTTGTCGCGGTCGAAACGGACCGGGGCCGGAAATCGGTCGAAACCGTGGTGGTTGCTGCTGGGTGGGCAACGCCTGAACTGGTCGGACCGTTCGTCGATCTGCCGACCCGGGCCTATCGAACGCAGTGCGTCAGGATCGAGGGATCGGCGGCGCTGGGAACATGCCCCTTGGGTTGGACTCCCACCATCGGCTGCTACTTCCGTCCGGATGGAAACGGGCTCCTGGTCGGAGGGATGCCGTCGTTCGTCGAAGAGCCGGGCAGCGCCAGTCGGATGGAAGACGTAGCGTTTCGACGCCATGTCGCAACTGTTTTTTACGAGTTGCTGGCGATCGATGCTTCAATCCGGATCGCCAATGGGTGGGCGGGGATTGATCTCGCAACCCCGGATGGCCGGCCAATCATTGACGCCCCAGACAAAGGGCCAACTGGACTCCTCGTTGCGTCGGGCTTTCACGGTAGGGGGATCATGACCGCACCAGTCGTCGGGACGCTGATTCGCCAACTCGTCGCCGATGACGCCGACACAATCCCGGAGACGCTTTTTGGATTGGACCGATTCGGAACCGTCGCCGACGATTTCGGGGTTCCTGGCATCACGGAAGCCTAATTCGAAAAACGTCGGATCAGATCCCAATGGTTGGCCCGGCGGCGAGAAGATAAAACATAACACGCATTGTATTCAATCGGTAATCGTGTCACGAACAGCCCTCCAATCTATCGCTGCTGTGGTCGTCGGTATTCTCGTTGTCGGTGTGGCCGCGGCCACGATTACGGCGCCGCTTGACACCAGTTCACCTACTATCGATCCCAGAAACCCCCAAGCGGACGGATCGGGCGAGTTTTGGGACCTGGAATTGGATGGGGGCGATGGGCTTGAAAGCGGTGGTAGTTCGAATGATAACTCATTGCTCAAGGGGAACTGTATTCCATTCCTGTTGACACCAACGTTCTATATGCTTGCAGTTCTCGCCTTTGCTGGACTCTTTTTGGTGGTCCGCCATTTGATGGCGACCGAGATTGGTGTTGTCGCGGTTCTCATCGTGAGTCCATGGGCTATCCTCGCACACGGGTGGTTCACTAACTGCACGCCCCCGAAGATTGAAAACCCTCCATTCGGCAGGAAATACTACGCCACGGAGGAGACCAAACAAGTCGCGAGAACCATCGAGGCAGCCGGTCAGAATAGCCCCATTCCTGGCGAAGTGGTTGGCGGGCTCCTGCTGATTGCGCTCGTTGTCCTTCCCGTCCTCGCCGCGTTCGGCATCCGGAGGTATGGCGACTCGGAGGATGCACCCGAAGCGGCAGACGCAGCGGCTCCAGACGAACCACTGTCGGGCGTCGCCAAAGTCGCCGGGCAGGCTGCCGACCGGATCGAAGGGAGCGTCGGTGACGTCGACAACGAAGTGTTTCGCGCCTGGAAGCGGATGACCGAATACGTTGACGTGCCCGAACCGAAATCCAGTACGCCAGCTAATTTCGCCCAGGCGGCCCGTGAAACAGGCATGAACGAGGAGGACGTTACGTTGCTTACCGATCTCTTCCGCGCGATTCGCTACGGTGGCGAAGTGCCGACCGAAGAGCGAGAACGCCGGGCAATCGAGGCCCTGCGCGAAATTGAGGCGACATATAGTGACGGAGGTGACGAAGAATGACGCGAGCAACCCCAGGCCGACTGTTGGGGATTGGGCTCGTATTTGCCGTCCTCGGCATCGTCTTCGTGTTTAACCCTGGAATGGCAGCCAACCACAGCGTTTCGAGTGTATTCTTATTCGTCATCGGACTCATCGGCGCCATATTTACTGGAACCGAATTGGCCTCGGTTTACAGAACCCGCCGCCAGCAGGCCCTCACGCCTGATAAATCACCCCTCCCTGAAGGTGGGCAAGATCTCGATAGGACCTTCGGGATAATCAGCCAGGAATCGTTTCGGAACACCGTCGAAGAGCGGAAAGCCGTTCGGGAACGCCTCGCTCGGATCGCGGTTCGCGTGCTGATTCGAGAGTACAGCTGTAGTCGGTCGGAGGCACAGGAGTATCTGGCGGATGGTTCCTGGACGGCCGACTCGGAGGCGGCGGCGTTTTTCGCGACGGACCTGATCGATCCTGATGACTTTTACGAGAACCTGAAGGCCTCGTTTGTGGACGAATCGCAGTTCCAACGGCGGGCGCGACGCGCCGTCTCCGAACTGCTTGCCATGGAGGGTTTCGATGAGTGACGCCAATCGGCCGACAGAGCGCGACACGTATCGCTGGATAGGCATCACCGCACTCGCTTTTGGGGCCCTTACTGTCGGAGTCTGGACGTCGACGCCGGGGCCGCTCCTCGTCGTTGCCGTTGCAATCGGCTATGCTGCCGTCGCAAGAGCCGATACCCCGCCGGAGGTGACCCTGGAGGCCGAACACGACCTTTCGGAGTTGGACCCCTCCCCTGGGGAGGAAGTTGATGTTGAACTCACCTTACGGAACGTTGGGGCCGACACCCTTCCCGACTTACGGATTGTCGATGGCGTTCCAGCAGCCCTATCGGTGGTGGATGGCACACCCCGCCAGGCGACGGCACTTCGCCCCGGCGGATCCATCACGCTCGAATACACGATCGAGGCTCAACGCGGGCGACACGAATTTGACCCGGTACTGGCAATCGGGAGAGACTGGATCGGTGCCTACGAAAGGGAAGTCAACGTGTCGACCGACGTAACGATCGAATGTGTGGCACCGCTCGAAGAGCCATCCCCGATGCCACTTCGGGGCCAGACCGCCCAGCAGGTCGGGACCGTCACGACGGACACCGGCGGGAGTGGCGTGGAGTTTCATACCGTTCGCGAGTATCGCCCAGGTGACCCCTT
>JBKEGM010000146.1:0-6401 GCA_046710005.1 Natrialbaceae archaeon | reverse complement strand
CTGTGGACACGCTTGCCGTGTCTGCAAGTCGCGTCGTCGAAACAGGAAGCCCCTGCCTCAAGGAGGCGGCGCAAGCCGCCGAGTAGGCAGGGGTAGTTCACGTCTCTCAGTCGTTCGGCCTATGCAGATGTCACGGTCGGTCTCGTTCTCGTCGAAGCATTTCTCCTCCCTGTCGGGTATGGCGGCCTAATGCGGGTCGTCGGTTCGTCTGTCAAGGACGCTATCCGAGGTAAGTGACCGTGGCGGTTTTGGGGATGAGCCTTGGCACGATCGCACTATTCCCCGGCTTCGGACTGGTCGTCGGGAGCCTGCTCGGGTTCTTCGGCATGGCCGGGTCGGTACTGGAGACGCCCGCGCTCCTCATTTTCGGATACGGATCCAACGTGGCGGTCGGGAGTGGGATGGCCTTCGGGTTTGGGATGTCAGTCATCGCGACGCTCAAACATCGCGACCTCACGCAGATTGTTTACAGCAGCATGCAGTTACTTCAGGCGCCACCGCCGGCCTGGTCGGCGGCGGTTTGAGGGGGCTCGGCTTCATTCGGGCGAACCACAGCCACGGCAATCTGCCCGGTTCCGTGGTTCCAGAAGTTCACTCCTCATCGGCACGGCCCTTTATTTGGACGCAGTGCTGAGAACTGGGTATGTCAGCCGAAAAACTCTACGCGCTGAACACCGCGCACTGGACCTTCGACTTTAGCATGGCCGTTCAGCTGACCAACCTCGGGGAACCGTACGCCGGCACCTGCCCGATGTACCTGATCGAACACCCGGAAGGGACAGTCCTCTTCGACACGGGCGTCAGCTACGAGATGAAGAACGATCCCGAGCAATATGGGCCGACGGGCGCGCCCCACATGGCCGACTTCGTCGACGCGATCGAGATGAGCGAGGACCAGCAACCCGCCACTCTCCTCGAATCCGTGGGCTACTCGCCCGAGGACGTCGACGTTGTCGTCCTCTCGCACCTGCACACCGACCACGCCGGCAACATCGACGTGTTCCCGAACGCCGAGTTCGTTGTCCAGAAACGGGAACTCCGGTATGCGTTCTGGCCCGACGGCGTGCAGAACCTCTTCTACCTGCACGGCGATTATTACCACCTCCGGAAACCGGAATACGACGTCACTGCCGTCACCGGCGAGTACGACGTGTTTGGTGACGGCAGCATCGTCGCGTTCCCCACGCCCGGACACTCGCCGGGTCACCAGTCACTCAGGGTGGAACTACCGGATAGTGGAACGAGTATTCTCGCTGTGGACGCCGCCAACCACCGCACCGGCTACGAGCAGGAACTCGTCGCCTCGTTCGCCTGGTCGCTCGAGGACTCCATCGATTCGATCCGCGAGATCAAGTCGATGGCACGAGCGAGGGATGCCGACGTGTACGTTCACCACGACCCCGAGGACTTCGAGCGGTTCCCGGATCCGCCGGAAGCATTGGACTAGGATTCGTGTTTGCGGGCGTCGATCCCCGTCAATCGAGGTCGTCGGGCCCTGGTTCGCCATCGATAACCGCCCTTCCGCCCTTCAGTGCGACCCGACCGGCCGCGATCAGTTGGAGCGCCGCCGCAATGGCCGGGCCGTCGCCCTCCCATTTCATCCACTCCTGGTGGGCGTCAACGTAGTCCCGGAATGCATCGTCGGCACCGTATTCGAGCAGGCTCTCGACCAGTGGACGGTGGACTTCCAAGGGTTTCGAGCGGACCAGCACCGGTCCGGCGTCGACGTGGGCGGTCACTGCATGGACCGATGATCGGGTCTGGTTCTCGCCCGCCCGGACAGCGTCATAGACCGGATCTGCTCCAACATAGACGCGCTTGCCGTCGTCGTCCTCGATCGTGAGATCTGCTGGGTGGACGTTGAGGACGGGATATGCATCTAGGACCGGCTCGGTCAAGATCCACATGTAGCCCGACAGGAGAACGAGATCCGCGTCGAACCGGTCGATGAGGGATGTCGCGTGCTCGTCGAACTCCTCCCGGACAGTCATGTCGCCCGGATCCGCGTTCCGTTCCGCGTAGAACGCCTCGATGTCGTTAGATTCGACGGGGACGTCGTGTCTTTCGAGGTGGTCCACCCCTGGACAATCGGGGTCATCCGTGAATCCGCCAACAACCGTGTACGCCTCGCCGAAGGAGTCGTCGTTGTTTGCCAGGTACCGGAAGCCACTGGCGCTTCCGGAGAAGAAGACAACCACGCGTAAAGGTCGATCGGCGTCGAAGAGGGTCATACTGGACCGCTCGTCGTGGAGCATCAAAAGCATAGTCCTCCCTCAAATCTGGCGCTCGGGTGGGTAGATCTATGTTCGAAATTTTTCAGGAATGCACAATCACATGCATAGAATAGAACCGCCGCGGAAGGCACCATTGGTCTCTCGATGACGACGAATCAATTACAGGGCCCCAGGAACCCCATTCCAATGGTTGTCCACCGCCGAATCCATGTTCCGGGAATGGAGCCTCCGAAATCGGGTAGAAACCCGAATCCCACCAATGACTCACACCGAAACCATGCGAGCGGTCGTCTTCCAGGGCGAAAACGAACCGATGCGGGTCGAGACGATCGACCGACCCGAAGCGGACGCCGACAAAATCCTCGTTGAGACCGAGGCCTGTGGCGTCTGCCGAAGGGACTGGCATGCCTGGCGCGGCGACTGGGAGTGGATCGGGATGGTGCCGACGCTAGGGCTGGTGTTCGGCATGAACCGGCCGGAACCGTCCTCGAGGTTGGCAAGGACGTCAAACGGCTTGAGGTCGGCGACCGCGTGACAAACCCGTTTGCCCTGGCCGACGGAACCTGCCGGCACTGTCGGAACGGTCGCGGGAACCGATGTGAGAGAGCGATCCCGATGGGCCTTCTCTCCTCACAGAAAGGCGCTTTTGCCGAATACTACACCATCCGGAACGCCGATTTTAACGCCATTCACCTCCCGGATGACGTCGATCCCGTTGACACCGCGGGCCTGGGCTGTCGGTTCGCGACGGCTTTCCACGGGCTCGTTCACAGGGTGGATCTCACGCCCGGCGACTGGGTCGCCGTCCACGGGTGTGGCGGCGTCGGCCTCTCGGCGATTCATATCGCCGACGCCATGGGCGCGAACGTTATCGCGGTCGACCTCCTGGACGACGCTCTCGAAAAGGCAGAGTCCTTCGGCGCGGACCGGACTGTCGACGCTTCTGCCGAGGAGAACGTCTCGCGGCGGGTCAAGAAACACACTGAGGCGAACCGCGGCGTCGAGGTTCCGATCGACGCGCTTGGGATCGCCGACACGGTCCGCAACTCGATCAATTCGCTCGATAAGGGTGGCCAGCACCTCTAGGTCGGCCTGACGACAAGCGAGGAAGCCGGCGAGGTGTCGGTCCCCGTCGACGCGATGGTCACCGACGAACAGGAGTTCTACGGGTCCTACGGGGCACCCCAGAACGAGTACGATGAAATGTTCAGGATGATGGACACCGGCCGTCTCGACCCGGGCCGTATCGTTACCGATACGATCTCCCTGGAAGCCGTCCCCGAAACGATTCAGGCCATGGATGAGTTCGAAACGATTGGCATTCCCGTCGTGACCGAGTTCTGAGCCGTCCCTGCGGTTGCTTCCATGTCGCCGACTCGATTGACAGGGAAACAATAGTAATAATGTATGATTAATGGTACCATATGTCTATTAAGGACGCCATCGAACGCCGACTCGAAATGCGCGAGTTCGCGGCCACGCCGGTCGATCCCGCGATCCGACACGCCATTCTCGACGCGGGGCGACTCGCAGCGAGCGGGAAGAACACCCAGCACTGGCGGTTCGTCCTTTTGACGGACCAACGGGACATCGATCGACTCGCGGCCTTAAGCACCAGCGGATCGTGAATTGAGGGCGCAGACTTCGCTATCATCGTCAAAACCGATCCATCTTATGCCTATCACAAACTCGATGCCCGCCGGGCAATAACCCACATGCAGTTCGCCGCGTTCGAGCACGGCGTCGGTTCCTGCATCTATACGGGCTACGAGGAGAAGGGTATGCACGAGTTTCTCGGGGTCCCGGAGGATCGGGGGGTAACGGCAGTGATCGGATTTGGCCGACCCGCAGACGGTCTCAAGGGCCGAAAACGTCGACGACCGCTCGCTGAAGTCGCCTACGCGGACCGGTTTGGCAAACCACTCGCGGTCGAGTAATTGCTCAAGCGTTGAGGTCGCGCATCGACTCGATTGCGTTTTTTGGAGAGGTCGAAAACCGAGTTGAGAGTTATTAAGGCCCAGAAACGTGACTGAAATCGACTGTAATGATTGAGGGGGTGCGGGTGAGTTCTATTCCTTCAATGAATCTTAACGCGAAGGTGGGGAGTGGTAAACGGAGTGGTCTGTTGTGCATCGCTGGGAGCTGACCCTCTCTGCTGAGACAAGGTTTGTCGGCATTTGACTATCGGACTCCTAAGGGTGTTTCCGGTTTGTCGATCCATATCCCGTCATTCGAATGTAGCCTCTTGGGGGAGATCTGATTGGGGTGAGAACACTTGATTCTGCAATGGTGCTTCGCAAGGATCGCCAATCTCCCAAACGGTCCTGGGGCAAACGATTTTCGCTTGCTGCCATCGATGATAGTTTAAATCGCTACTGGAAATATTAGATAGCGGGTCATGGGGCCAATTATCGAAAGTTATTTCTATTCGCAGAGGGTCTATAGCATACGATTTCAGCATAGTAGCTTCTATCATTGATCTAAATTATTTTAATTAATGTCTACACATTTCAAATAGAAATATAACACTGCCGATTGTCCCTTTCGGTTGCAATGTCCGAAGACGACTCCCCCCAGGTGAAGGAATTGCTGAAGGACCACCCCAAGCTCATCGGCATGCTGTTCGCGGTGATGCTGGCTATTAGTCAGGCGGGCGCTGCAGCGGCGACGATGGGATCAACGACCGCAGGTCCGTGATTCTTCGGGAAGGACCTCTGAAAAGTTGTTTTTGGTTTGTTCACAATTCTTCTGTTAGTGAGGTTGACCATCGGATATTGTCTCTAAAAATGACTGGGGATCGTTCGAGATTAAAAAATTGCAACAAACTCTCATTTGATATTTTATATGTATCGATCTGTCCTCCATTCAAGTAATGGCTGTTTGCCTGGGAAATGTGTGGGCGAAATAAGGAACCAGTTCCAAGATCACTTGACGGATACGTGGTCAAAGAAAGTTCATAATTATTCTGATCAATACGCTCAATACTACATTTGGTTGGTGAGGAACTTTTCGGCTGGGCGACGGAAACAGAGCCATCTCCGACCACGACATATTGCTTACCAACGATCTGGTGTTCTCGAATAATTTTGAGGCCTGCACGAAGACTGAACCCCGCGTTGAGGAACTCAGCAGTTAGGATACCAACCTTGACCGCCTCTGCGTTGCTTACTTCTGCAAGGGTCGCAATTCCGGCGACGCTGCCAGCCTTGACCAAGTCTACCGCCGGCTCATAACTTTGGCAACCGTTCATGAGGAAAGCTCCAACCTTGACGTCGTCCACGGTCGAAACGTCGAGCTCCCCGTCGCTACAGACCAGGTTCCCGTCTTCGACGTGCCCTACGTAATGCAGGAAGTCGATGGGTTCCTCGAGAATGCTGGCCATTTCATCCCTGGTGGGCAAAAACTCGTAACGAATGTCGAACGGAACCTCGTCGCGATCCCCATACAAGGACGTCGCTTCGCCTTCCGCTTGCATCTGCTCGTCGGTACAGACCACGGTGATCGTGATTTCGTCGGAAGCTTCCCAATCGCTCAGATGCTGACACCCCTCAATGAGCATTTTGTTCGCCCCGAACGCTGGGCCACTGCCGACCCACGCATGTTCGAGTGCTTCGGTTTCAGGGAGCTGCACCGATTCCAGTGGTTGCTCTTCGGAGTGTCGTCGTTGGAGTCCCGCTGTCGGCTGAGTGTCCGATCGGACCAGATCAGCGGAGGACGTTAACTCGGTGTCCACTTCCTGGGTCTCGACGCCGGCGTTGGTCCGAATAATCCCGAGGTGATTGAAAATATAGGGGAGGAGATTGACGTACTGGAAGTCGGGTTCGACGTCGACCACGAGCCGCCAGGTTGGCCCAAGGTCGGAGACCAGTTCCCAAGGAATATCGAGATATGCGTCGATCTGTTCCGGTACGGACGCCTTGTAGAGCTCCTCAAAGTCAATGCTTTCACCGAGTCTCGATTCCAGTCGCCGCCGTTCGTGAAGTTCGACGTCGTAGAGGCCCTCAGTTCGGGTAATCGTGTCCAGGGTGAGGAATTGCTTCAGAAGCCGTTGACTCCGGCGTTCCAGTCCTTCTCCGGTCGGCAATGTGAGAACAGTGTCGTCCGCACGGAGGCGAGGCTGGTCGGCGATTTCGAACGAAGCTCCCAGGTAGTACGCCAATGGCGCCA
>JBKEGM010000145.1:0-6440 GCA_046710005.1 Natrialbaceae archaeon | reverse complement strand
CCGAATCTCGGGAACTCTCGCCCGCTGTGCACACCCTCTTCCCCCTGGGGGAGGCCGGTGGTGATCAACGAGACGTGGCCAAGGCGGCCACACACGCGGAGGGAATGAACGATACGCCGGGCGAGGTCGAGGTCGAGATCGGTCGCCGAACTTGCCCGGACTGTGGCAAGGAAACGTTCGAAGCCCGCTGTCCTGAATGCGGAGCGCATGCAGACCCGCATTATACGTGCCTCGACTGTGGACAGGACCTCGACCCTGACGACGGCGGCCGTGTCCATTGTGACCGGTGTGACGCCGACGGGAGCGCAGTCGAAACCAGGACGATCGACGTCCACAAGGCCTATCGGGACGCCCTCGAATCGGTGGGGGAACGCGAAAACGCATTCGACGTTCTCAAAGGGGTCAAGGGGCTGTCCTCGGCGACCAAGACTCCCGAACCGATCGAAAAGGGGATTCTCAGGGCGAAACACGGCGTCTCTGCGTTCAAGGACGGGACCGTCAGGTACGACATGACCGACCTCCCGGTCACCTCGGTTCGGCCAGCGGAACTCGACGTGACCGTCGAACAATTTCGCGAACTCGGCTACGAGACCGATATTCAGGGCGAGCCACTCCGCCACGACGATCAGCTGGTCGAACTGAAGGTACAGGACGTTATCCTCTCCGACGGCGCCGCCCAGCACATGCTCAAGACGGCCGACTTCGTCGACGACTTGCTGGAGTCCTACTACGACATGGCGCCGTACTACGAGGTCGAGGACCGCGACGACCTAGTCGGGGAATTGGTATTTGGGATGGCTCCACACACTTCCGCCGCTGTTGTCGGGAGAGTGATCGGGTTTACGAGCGCGGCAGTCGGCTATGCGCACCCGTTTTTCCATGCGGCGAAACGGCGGAATTGCTTCCATCCCGAGACGAAGCTGTACTACGAGGACGAGGCCGGGCAGTGGCACTACGATCCGATCGAGGAGGTAGTCGAGGCCCGATTGGACGATCCGCGCGAGGACGACTTCGGGACACGAGTCCAGGAACTCGACGAATCGGTGTACGTCCCGTCCGTCGAGTCCGACGGGACGACGGTCCGGAAACCAGTCGAAGCGGTCTCGAAACACGTCGCCCAGGATCATCTGATCGAGATCCGGACTCGGAGCGGCCGCGAACTCACGGTGACGCCGGATCACTCGATGTTGCGGTGGGGCGATGCAACCCGAGGGTCCGACGGGGATGCACTCGAAGAAATCGACGCCAGGGACCTCTCCCCGGGAGATACAGTCCCGTCCCGGAAACGGGTCGCGTACGACGGGACCGAACGCGAATACGACCTGCTCGCGGAACTGATCGCGGTCGATTCGATTCCCAATGAGGACGTAACCGTCCAGGCGGTCGGGGGTGATAATCTCAAAGCGTTGCTCGACGAGGCCACCGACGCCGACGAGTCCCTGCAACCAGTCGCGAACCGTCTGAACGTCAGCAATTCGACGGTGGACAACTGGGTCTCTCGCGACAGCATCCCGGTGTCCGTGTTGCTCGAACGCTACGCGAAAAACGATCTTCTCGAGGCGGTGCCGCGGGACGTGAAACTGTCAGTCCGCCGGGACGACACGACGGTTCGTCGGTTCCTGACCGTCGACGAGGAGTTCTCCTCGCTGCTCGGGTACTATGCAGCGGAGGGATTCACTCGCCGTGAAGCGGGGGATTGCTACCAGACGACGATCTGCACCCCCGACGAACCGGTGCGGGAGTCGGCAATCCGGACGTTCGGCGACACACTCGGCGTCGACGCTTATCGGGACAACGAGTGGACGGTCACCGTTTCCAGTCGCCTCGTGGCCGTAGTTTTCACCGACGTGCTGGAGGCGGGTTCGAATGCGGAGGACAAGTCGATCCCTGATCCTGTCCTGAACGCACCCAGGTCGCATCTCTCCGCGTTCCTCGAGGCGTATTTCAGTGGCGACGGGAGCGTGGCGGCCGATCGAATCGAGGTTCGGGCACACACCGTCAGCAACGACCTGAAAGCGGATCTCTTCGCCGCGCTGAAGCGGTTCGGAATCGCCGCCCAGGCGTCCCAGGAACGACGAGTCCCGAGCTCTGGGGCAGCCGCGGCGTTCGACGATGACGTCGTTCCGGAATACGACACCTGGGTCCTCAAGATAACCGCCGAAAACGCGGTCAGGTTCGCGAACGTGATCGGGTTCGATCTCGACCGGAAGGACTCGACGCTCCGAGCCGCCATCGATTCGGCCGAGGTGGGCACGCAACGACTCTTTGGCGACGGCGGCGACCTCTGGCTCGACGAGGTCGAGTCAGCCGAGATCGTCGAAAGCGACGTCGAGTACACCTATTCGCTGACAGTGGCGGACACCCACACGCTCGTCGCGAACGACCTGCTCAGTGGCCAATGTGACGGCGACGAGGACTGTGTGATGCTCCTGTTGGACGGCCTGTTGAATTTCAGCAAAACCTACCTCCCGGACCAGCGGGGCGGGAGAATGGACGCACCCCTGGTCATGTCCTCCCGAATCGATCCCACGGAAATCGACGACGAAGCCCATAACATGGACGTGGTCTCCTCGTACACCCGTGAGTTCTACGAGGCGACGCGACGGATGGTCGATCCCGGGGAGGTGGACGTCGAGATCGCGGAGGACACGCTGGGCACTGACGCGGAGTATCACGGCTTCCAACATACCCACGACGTTTCCGACATCGCGCTCGGTCCGGATCTATCGGCGTACAAGACCCTCGGGTCGATGATGGACAAGATGGACGCACAGCTCGAACTCTCCCGGAAGCTCCGGTCGGTCGACGAGATGGACGTGGCCGAGCGCGTCATCGAATTCCACTTTCTGCCGGACCTGATCGGGAACCTGCGGGCGTTTGCCCGCCAGGAGGTCCGCTGTCTCGATTGTGGCGAGAAGTACCGTCGGATGCCGCTCTCGGGAGACTGCCGGGAGTGTGGGGGCGACGTGAACCTCACGGTCCACGAGGGATCGGTCAACAAGTACATGGACACCGCCATCGAGGTGGCCGATGAGTTCGGGGCTCGAGAGTATACGAAACAGCGACTGGAGGTCCTGGAATGGTCCCTCGAAAGCATCTTTGAAGACGATACGAACAAGCAAACCGGCATTGCCGACTTCATGTGAGTGGTGTGCCGGTTTTTCGCCCCCGTTGTCATCGGGTCTTCCAGCGTGGGGCTCGGCTTCGAGCGTCCTGAGTGACGGCCGGTTCTTCGAGCGACTCATCCCCGGGTTCAGGCCAATTCACCGATCGACGTATTCCTGGTTGCGGAGACACTGTCGCATCGCATCGGCAGTTTCGTGTTTGTGCAGCGTCGTCGGCGTGTCGCAATAGTAGACAGTCCCATCGTACCGAAGGGTTACCTCGTATGTCGTTCCGAGGATATCCGTTTCGATAATGACCCTGGCCCCCGATTCGAGGGAGTCGATAATCTCGTCCGATTCGCGTTCGCCGGCGGTGACGCGTATTTGCTCGGTCATCGATTCCCGTGTTGGCCTCGGTCATCAATAGGGTTGGGTTGTCATTGCCCCAGGAATCCACCCAAAGAATCCGGGTGTGTAGCGACGATGCACACCAACGCCGGGTATATTTTCTCGCCTTCCACAGAAACGGGCATGGCAACGACGACGGGTTTCGGTCCTCCCACACGGGACAGTTCCGCGATCACTCGTGGTGCCCTTCTCGGCATCCTCGCTGGCGTCGTATTCGGGATACTCATCCAGTTCCGACTCGAACGCATGACCGCAATCGGGGCGATGTACACGCTCGGGGACCCGCAACTCTCCGTCGGGTGGATCGCCCACCTCGGCCACAGCGCCTTGTTCGGAGCGCTGTACGGCCTCCTGGTGGATCGGGAACTGTTCGATAGGGTGGCGACCAGGCCGCTGACCGGCCTCCTGCTCGGTGGCGGGTACGGAGTGGCCCTCTGGGCCATCAACATCGTCGTGATCTGGCCACTCTGGCTCGGTGCTGTCGGGGTCTCGAACGCCCCGTCGTTCCCGTTCCTCACGGTTCTCCCGCTTTTTGGGCACCTCGTGTATGGCGGGTTGACGGGCCTCCTTTTCGGAGCGATTCAACGATAAAGCCGAATGACTGGAGCGTGCGTCACCGGTTTTTTCATCCAACCCCCGTTACGTTCGTCCATGTCCGGGACTCGTGGCGACCTCGACATCGAAACGCTCCTGAAGATCGTTCTCGGCCTCATCGTTCTCGTGGTGGTGCTGGAAGTCCTTGAGGGGGTACTGAAAATCGGGTTCTGGTTAGTGAGCCTGCTTCCCACGCTGCTCGGATTGCTGGTCGTCGGCCTGATCGTCCTCTGGTTGCTCGACCGACTCTGACCCGTCACGCTCATTTCCGTCGATCCCTCAGTTCCCGTCGTGTATAGTCTCAACCTGGACGTCCCGGGTCGGGTTCGCACCCTCGTCGACGGGTTACAACCGGCGCTGAGTTCGTTCGACCGTCGCCGTGACCGGCCCGGCATCGTCGTCAAGCGCCTTGGGGAGGGTCGGGAAGATGCGATCGCCGAACGCCTCCGCGTCGCGCTGTCAGGGACGCCGCAGGTCGAGGCTCGAATCACCGGGATCGATTACTTCGAACGACCCACGACCGGTCCCGGTCCCGTCGTTTTTCTCGACGTGGAGAGCCCGGGGTTGCATCGGATTCATGGGTCACTGCTGGACGTGTTCGATCCAGTGGAGGGCTTCGAAGGGCCAGCGTATCGACCCCATCTCACCGTGGCTCGTGGGGGCGACATCGAGGATGCCCGCCGTCTCACCGAACGAGACGTGGGCTCGGTCACCTGGACCGTCACTGAACTGCAATTCTGGGACGCGCGATTCGACGAAGTCCTTCGACGCGTTTCACTCCCGGCATGATAGCTGCTCCATCTTTTTGGGACACAACACTCATGAATCTTTTTTCGACCACGTGGAGTATTCCCCGCAGGTTCCCAGAATTCCTGGGTTTGGTGCCATCCATCTCTTGACCGGGCGGACGTGGCGACACTCGACGTGCGTTCCCGAACCCAGGGGCGACGATCGCTATTTGGCACCTCGCCGCGTCCCGGGTACCGCCGAACATTCCCCGTTCCAGACCGACACCGACATCGGGGGTTCGATCGATGTTATCGCCCGCTTTCCCAACCTCAGGGCGTCGGCGGCGGCCCATCGTAGGCCTCGTATCCGGTGAAGAAATTTAGCAACGCGAACTTCAGTTTCTCCGAAGCGACATCGACCAATTCCGCCCGCTCTTCCGCCGGGAACGTATCGTGAACGCTGTAATCACCCAGCTCTTGTCGAGCCGACTTCGTATAGCGACGATCGAGGAGGATCCGAACGCCGATCTCTTCAGGCGAGCGGATGACGCGGCCGAGGGCCTGCCTGGTCTTGCGGACGGTCGGAATCTCGACGGCGTAGCGCCATCCAGCATCCGAGCGGTTTGCAAATGTGGCATCGTAGGCGTCCTGAACTGCCGCTTTTCGATCGTCGAGGTAGGGATAGGGGACGCCGACCACCACCACGGTGAGGGCATCGTCGCCGTCAAAGCTGACCCCTTCGGCCAGTGTCCCCCAGAGGGAAGTCAACAGGGCACTGTCATCCCCGGCGACAAACGCCTCACGAAGGTCTTCGGCGCGTTCCCCGGGCTCATCCAGGTAGGTCTGGACGTCGCCGGGCAAGCGCTCCTCGTATCGTTCTGCTTCCGCGTAACTCGGGAAAAAGACGAGGACGTTACCGGGCGTGTACTCGATTGCCTGCGCGAGCGCGTTCGCCACCGTTTTCTGGACCGACGGATCATCTCGCTCGCTTGCGAACAGTGGTGGCGTGTCCACGGCGAAGGTCCGGCGTCGCTCTTCCGGAAAGGTGAGCCCATACGCCATCGTCGCCGGGTCCGAGAGCCCGAGCACGTCCTCCGTCACGTCGAACGGGCGGAGCGTGGCGCTCATGAGGATGCTCGCGTGCACCTCTTCGAACAGTTCTCGCGTCACCGGCCGCGGAATGCATGTGTACAGTTCTGCCCGGCCGTACACCGTTTCCGTGGCGCGGTCCCGTCTGACGGACACGACGGGATACTGGTCCGTCGCGTTTCCGTCTTCCATCCAGCGCGAGAGGAACCTGGCCGCTTCGAGTGTCTGGCACTCCTTTCGGACATCGCTCTCGCCGCTGCGGTAGGCTTCCTCGTACTGCTCGTCGAGGTCCTTCCCCACCGCAATCGCTTGCTCGAGGTCGGCGTCGTATCCGGCCCCCGAATATCGCTGCAGGAAGGCAACCGTCAGGTCGTCTCGGCCATCCTCACTGTCGATCGCGAGGTCCTCCCATTCCTCGCCGATGTCTTCCTGCCTGCCGACCCCGAGCCTTTCCTCGTAGACGTCGACGAGCGCGCGATGGAACGCCGAAAGGACGTTTTCGGCTGCCTCGGCACGT
>JBKEGM010000144.1:0-6558 GCA_046710005.1 Natrialbaceae archaeon | reverse complement strand
ACCGGTTGAAACCCGTCCCTCCGTCGCTTTTAAGGCACCCTGCGGCTTAGTTTCGCCCATGTCATCGATCGAACTGACCCCGAGCCAACAAACGATCCTCTCTGCGCTCGTCAATCTCTATCGCGAATCGGAGTCGGCCGTGAAAGGGGAAGACATCGCCGACGAAGTCGATCGCAACCCCGGGACCATCCGTAACCAAATGCAGAGTCTCAAAGCGCTCCAATTGGTCGAGGGCGTCCCAGGCCCGAAAGGAGGCTATAAACCGACGGCCACGGCGTATGAAGCCCTAGACATTCAGCGAATGGACGAACCTGCGACCGTTCCCCTGAAACACGACGGGGACCGCGTGGAGGGTGCGAATGTCGTGTCCGTCAACCTCACGAACGTCCACCACCCGAAGATGTGTCGGGCAGAGATTTCGGTCCAGGGATCGATTCGAGATATGGAGGAGGGCGACGATATCGAGGTTGGACCGACCCCGCTCTCAAAACTGATCGTCAGGGGCGAACTCGACGGGAAAGACGAATCGGCAAACGCCCTGGTGATCAAGATCACCGGCATGGAGGCGCCGGCCGAAACGCCCGACCACTGACCGAGGGCCAGAACGTCACCCGGGAAGGGTTCGACAAAGCCTATCAAAACTGGGCTGCTCTCGTTGTGGCTGTTCAAGACGTTCGTTCTCGTGTCAGAACAGCCCACCCATGAATCCAATTCCCATCACAATCAGCACGCCTGCTGAGATTCGGGGCAGGAAATCGGCGTACGCTTCGACGCGGTCTTCATATCGTTCGTAGCCACCGATGAGCAACAGCGTCAGTCCGACAATGCCGACGATAACCGTGACTGCGTAGACCAGCATGAGTGAGAGACAGTGCGACGATCCGAGACAGAGGCCAATGATCTCGAACTCCTCCTCGTGGGCGAATCCGAGCAAGACGGCTATCTCGTGAACGGACTACAGGAGATAGGGTCCGGTGAACCCCCTGAAATCCTCCGTTTAAACGGTCTCGAGTAACGCCGTTAGTTCTTCTTCGGTTGCATTTCCTGCTTCAATCGCTTCCCTTGGGTTTCGGCCACTTTCCGAGACTGTGCGGATCGCCTGGTCAGGGGTAAAACCACGCCCTGCAACGAGCCAGGCTGCGAGAACGTGGCCGGTCCGGCCGATCCCGGCCAGGCAATGGGTAACGATCGGTTCGGAGCGAGCGTCCGCGGCAGCGAAAAACGGTAGGATCCGGTCGGTAACGGTTTTCGGGTCGGCCAGGGTGTGATCCTGGATTGGGGCATGAGACACGCTCTCGTGGCCGAAGGCGGCCCTGTACTGTTCGAGGAGGCCGTCATATCGTTGAAGTTGTCGATCGGTGAGGAGACAGCAGACCCCCTGAATACCGGCGGCCTGGATCGTCTCGATCCAGTTTGCCACCGAATCACCGTCGTTCCGAACGGTGGTGAATCCCGGCGCGGCAGCACCGTAAACGATTGGTTCGTCGGGACTTGCGGGGGCGAACCGATGGTCACCCATACCTGTTTTTCACGACGCCGGCCGGAAAGGGCTTACTGGGGCGATCATTGGCCGGCAGTACCGCCGCGACCGAGACGGTTATCTTTCCCGCTGGGCAATGGACCAACGTGCAAACCGTCACGGATCGGACGAGGGATCCATTTGACTTGCGGCCGCCCTGCGAGCAACCGTGTCCGGGCGACCATGCTGCCGTTCTCGGGCTGGGCGACGCCAATGCCGACGTGCACGTCGTTGGGGACCACCCTGGAATTCACGGCGGTGAAGGGACAGGCATGCCATTCACTGGGACTGCTGGTGGCGAACGTCTCTTGCGAGTCCTCGAAACTGTTGGGCTCCTCGAATTTCGAGAGGGAAAACCGTCTCCGGTCGGGACTTTTCTGAGCTACATCCACCCGTGCTGTACTGAGGCGCAGCCGACAGACGCGTCCTATCGGACGCTCGAACGGTATTTCGACGCCGAACTCCGGGCAATCAGTGCTCACGTGCTCGTCCCCGTCGGAAACCGATCCGTTCGTCACGTGATGGAGACCTACACCAGCCAGAGCCACCGAATCGGGACGGACGACGATGCTATTCACACTCGCGAAGTCAGGGGGCGTGGTTTCCTCGTTCTCCCGGTCAAGGAACCGGGCGACTGGAACGGTACCGACGAGGACCGCCTGGAAGCTACGCTCGAAAAACTCCTGGCGAGCGATTATCGGCAACTGTCGGATCTAGGTCGATTCGGTACCGACGGCAGTCCCTATCTCGTCAGGTGATTCCTAGCGACGGCCAAACGTGTCCAATATCCAGGGCCTGACGAATGCACTCAAGGGAAGGAGGATGATCGCTGCGAGGGGCAACGCGCCGAGAAGAATGAAATCGGTTCCCACGCGTGCCTGCCCAAAGGCTGCAATCCCAAGCCCGGCCAGGGGTGCGAGCGTGGCCATAACGTACAGTCGCGTCGGATTCCATGTGGAATATGATCCGCGTGTCTGCCTGATTACGAGCCAATAGACCAGGGGCAGAACCACGGCGCCGAGAACCAGGAGGGTGCCAGCTGCTGGCCACCCTTCAACGTAGCCACTCGCGGTGACGAACTCGACCACGCTGAATGTCGCGGGTTGAAAGAGCACCTCAGAGAGCGCCCCGGTATCGGTCCCGGCGGCAGTGATTTCTTCAAGGGTCGTCATCACCGCCGACTGGTTCGCCCCCAAAAACAGTTCGAAGGCCACTACGTAGAGTATATCCGTGGCAAAGATGAGGGGCCATCCGACCCCGATACGCCACATCCCCAATATTCGAGAGCGTAAGGACGTCTCGGTCGCCCGTTGTCGGCGGGTTTGATGGCGTTCGGTCGTATTGGCCGACCGGGCAGTCGATCCGCCAGTCGGGTTCGCCGATGCCCCCGCGGACGAGGCACCAGCCTCAACCCCACCAGTTGCTGTCCTCGCCGATTGGGGTCCCGCCCCCGCTTGGTCGGCGTTGCCGCCTGCTGTCGTCGAGTCCGTGGCCGCCGACGTCGTCGCGGCTGCTGTGGATCCCCCTCTCGTACTGGCTTTAGCTGCGGATTTCGAGGATTCCGTGACCCATTTCTCTTGCGCGGGCAACCCGTTGATGCGTTTTGCCACGTATTTGCCGTGTCCCATGCGATCGTAATCGCGACGCTCATTGGGGTCTCCCAGGGTATCGTACGCCTTCTTCAGGGCCGTGAACTGGGCCTGGGCCCTGGGGTCGTCGTTCAAGTCCGGGTGATATACCCGAACCCTCTCCCTGAACGCACGCTTGACGTCGTCCTGGGTTGCGTCGCGGGGGAGCCCGAGCAAATCATAGAAGTCGTCGGGCATGGATGGCGGTGCTTGTTCGTTCAGATGAGACGAACCCATATAATTTCATTGGCACATGGTCAGCTACTTACTGCTCCCCATCGGGCAATTACTCGACAAAATCATCGAGTGTCGTCTGTCCAGGCCCTGGCGAGTCACGGGAGTCGCTTGAGTCCCCATTCGTTGGTGATCCCGTCTCGTTCTCCCCTGGGTCCACACGCGCTGGGGCATCCGAGTCGGCGTCTCCTGACGTGGTTCCTTCCCAGCCGCCGAGGGTAGCTTGATCCGCACTCGGGAACTCGAGATTGGAGACCCGGACGCCAACTTTCCGGATCGGTGCCCCGTAGAATTCTTCGATGAGTTCCAACGCCACCGTGGTAACGAGCGCTGGATCGTCAACAGGTCCCGGCAACGATCGCTCTCGTGTGTTGACGTCGTACGGTGGCGTGACCACCTTGATCCCGACGGTCCGATACAATGCCCCCTTCCGGTGGGCCCGGTCGGCGACTTCCGCAGCGAGAGCATCAATCCGCTGGTTTACCCCGGTTTCGTCGTCTGTCGCCTCGGCAAATGAGGATTCACGTGACAAGCTCTTTGGATCCCCCCTCGGTGTTACCGACCGCTCGTCGATTCCCCGTGCACGGTCGTGCAGTTCTGCACCCCGTTCTCCGAATCGGTCGCGCAGACCAGCCCTGTCCGCTTCGACGAGGTCGCTGGCCCGTTCGATGCCTGCATCACGTAACCTTCCGGCTGTCACCGGCCCCACGCCGTGGAGTTCTTCGATAGGGAGCGGGGCGAGGAACTCTTGGAGTTCGTCCGGTGGGACAACAACCAGGCCGTCTGGCTTGTCGTGATCACTGGCTACCTTGGCCGCGCTCATCGTCGGCGCCATACCGACGCTCGCCGTGACGCCCACCTCGCGCTGAATCCGGTCCTTCACGTGGCGGCCGAATCCTTCGGCGACGGACCAGTCGGTTCGGTCAGTCACGTCCAGATATGCTTCGTCGATGCTCACCTCTCGAACGACGTCTGCAACCTCGTGGAGGACGTCTTTGACGTCGGCTGCCACCGATTCGTAGTAGTCCATATCCACCGGGCGATAGAGGCCCGTTTCCGGGTCGTCCGGCTGGTCGGCCCGCCGTGGCAACCGCTCCAGTGCCGTCGAGATTGCCTGGGCGCTTTCCACGTCGTATTCGCGGGCCTCGTAGCTGGCCGTCGCAACGGCCCCAACGCTGTCGCCAGGTTTATAGCCCATACCGACCACGACAGGTTCACCTTCGAGTTCGGGTTCCCGCAACCGCTCGCAGGCGGCGTAGAAGCAATCCATGTCCACGTGGCAGACTATTGGCTCATCGATTTCGTCGGATTCACCGGTCCCTTCGACGAAGTCGTCGAGTGTCATTCTTGTCCGCCAGGGTGGAGGGACGTCCGCATCGGCCAGTAATGAGGGCTCGTCGGTGAAAACGGCTCCGGCACGAACAAATGGGTAATCCTCGCCTGCCAGTCCTGGCTGATTACTTTACGAAACGCCTCGAATCAGTCCCCCTCGGTCGAGGGATTGGTTTCGACCCGGCCCTGACTTGACAAACATCACGTCACGGACCGGGATCGTCACACAACGGGCGGGCCGCTTCCGTAAAACGAGTCGGGCGATCCCGAGGCGCTAATACAAACCGTCGAAACAACTACTGAATTTGACGTCCATCTGCCGACGCCGCCGTCGATTCACCCCATCATCGACAACGGCTCTGCCGGTAGCCCCGGTCCTTTATCCACCGGGCAAGTATCGCTTTGTATGACAGAATTTAATATTGATCGGTTCGGTTCCCGCCGGTCGACCGTTCGTGCGCCACGAGGGGTGGTTGCCACGAGCCAGCCACTGGCTGCCGAGGCTGGTCTCTCGACACTCCGTGAAGGGGGCAACGCGTTTGACGCGGCGGTCGCCACCGCCGCTGTCCTGAACGTCGTCGAACCCACCTCGACCGGACTCGGTGGGGACGTGTTTTCGCTGTACCACACTGCCGACGGTGAGGTCGGCGCGATGCGCGCCTGCGGTGGGGCCCCGGCGGACGCGACCCTCGAGAACGTTCGGGAGGCGGTTGCAGAGGAACAGGACGTCGATCCCGCTGACGCGGAGATGCCGATGCTGGGTCCACAGGCCGTGACCGTCCCTGGAACTGCCAGAGGGTGGGAACTGACGATCGAGGAACAGGGGCGACTGTCCCTTGATGCGGTTCTCCAGCCAGCCATCCACTACGCCACCGAGGGCTACCCAGTCAGCGAGGTCATCTCGACCCACTGGCAGGCAGCCGAGGACCTGTTCGAGGACGATCACGCCCGCGACGCCTACCTCTTCGACGATGAAGCGCCCGATCCCAGTCAGCATGTTACCCTCCCCAAACTCGGCAGGTCTCTGCAGAAGATTGCCGACCAGGGTGCTGACGTCGTCTACGAGGGCGAAATCGCCGAGGCCATCGCCGAGGAAATTCAGTCGAAAGGGGGGTTCATGGCCGTCGACGACCTCGCCGCCTTCGAACCGGAATTTATCGATCCAGTCTCGACAACCTACAGGGGCGTCGAGGTGTTCGAACTCCCACCGAACAATCAGGGCCTGATCGCCCTGGAGGCCCTGAACATCGCAGAAGAAGTCGATGCAGGCGATTCGGAGTACGATTCGCCCGAGCGCGTGCATGCGTTCGTCGAAGCCATGAAACGTGCGTTCCATGACGGCCACCACTACATCACCGATCCCGAGTACGAGGACGTCCCGGATTTGGCTGCCAAGAACTACGCCCGGAAACGTGCTGAGGGAATCGGCGATACAGCCTCGGAGGACATCGATATCGGTGTCCCGAACGCAAATGCCGAGGACGCCGACACAGTGCTTCTCACCGTTGCTGACGAGGAGGGCAACGTCGTCTCCTACATCAACTCACGGTACGCCGGGTTCGGGAGCGGCCTCGTCGCTGGCGACACGGGAATCGCACTGCAGAACCGCGGTGGGTCGTTCTCGCTCGATCCCGACCATCCGAATCACATCGAGCCAGGGAAGCGCCCGTTCCACACCCTCGTCCCGGCTGTGGCCCGGTTCGGCGAGGACGACTGGGCGGCCTTCGGGGTGATGGGTGGGTACATGCAACCCCAGGGGCACGTCCAGGTGCTCTCGAACCTGGTCGACTACGACATGACCCTCCAGGCGGCGCTGGACGCCCCGCGGTGGCGTTACCGCGAGGA
>JBKEGM010000143.1:0-6571 GCA_046710005.1 Natrialbaceae archaeon | reverse complement strand
CGCATGACGCGCACGGCAATTTCGCCACGATTGGCGACCAGAACCTTGTCGAACATTCTATCCGGAACGTCGCGATGGCCCTACCTTATTTTATCGATACGCGCCCGAGAGTACGGCCCATCGATTGGGAAAAAGTAACCGCTATTCGATAGCTAGCGGCGTCTCCGTCGGATAGAATTCACTCGACGGCACGTGTTCGGAACGAAACGCCTGGGTTGCGGTTGGCCGGCGTGTCAGCGTGATTTAAAACCGGTCCGCACGACCGGCGGCCGTCCACGGGTCCCGGGGCGTCTCGAGGGGAACCCGAACGTTGCGACCGCCGATGCCATTCGATCGGAGTTTGCCTGCGAAGGCCCACCGCTCGCCGCGCCAGTCGCGACCGCCAGCGGCAGCCATGACGGCGGCTGCAGCGGCCATCTGCTCCTGGTCAGAGAGGTGGGCGCCGATGGCCGTCACGATGGCGGCTGCTTCCTCGTCGTCCGCTGTCGGCGGGAGTTCGATGCGGGTGTCGCCGATAACGACCGTGTCGGAATCGGTCGACGGTCCCTCGTCGGTGTTCTGTTGTTGTTCGAGGCTCATTGTCCCTAGAGCGGGATGTTACCGTGTTTCTTCTCGGGGAGTTCCTCGCGCTTGGACTTGACAAGCTCGAAGTCTTCGATGAGCTTCTTGCGCGTTTTCTTTGGCTCGATGACGTCGTCTATGTAGCCACGGTCGGCAGCCACGTACGGGTTGGCGAACTTGTCGCGGAACTCGTCGATGAGTTCCTGCCGGCGGGCCTCGGTTTCCTCCTCGCCGTCGATCTCGCCGAGTTCCTTCCGGTAGAGGACGTTGACGGCCTGTCGCGGTCCCATGACAGCGATCTCTGCTGTCGGCCACGCGTAATTGATGTCGGCCCCGAGCTGCTTGGAGGCCATGACACAGTACGCGCCACCGTAGGCCTTCCGCGTGATGACCGTCATGAGCGGGACGGTCGCCTCGGAGTAGGCGTACAGGAGCTTCGAGCCGTGGCGGATGATGCCCCGATGCTCCTGATCGGTCCCGGGCATGTAGCCCGGCACGTCGACGAAGGTCAGGATCGGAATGTTGAACGCGTCACAGAACCGGACGAACCGGGACGCCTTCCACGAGGAATCAACCGTCAGCGTGCCGGCGTTGACGCGGGGCTGGTTGCCGACGATACCGACCGAGTGACCGTCGAGTCGACCGAACCCGATGACGATTTCCTGGGCGAATTGCTCGGCGACCTCGAAGAAAGAGTCCTCGTCGACGACGTTGTCGACGACGTCCTTGATGTCGTAGGGTTTCTGCGGGTCGTCGGGAACGATCGAGTTGAGGGCTTCAGGCTCTTTCTCTGGGTCGTCCCAGGGATCGACCCGCGGGGGATCTTCAACGTTGTTCTGCGGGAGATACGAGAGCAGGTAGCGGATCTTATCGAGGGCATCCTCGTCGTCCTCGCAGGCGAACTGCGCGACGCCAGTGTCACTCGTATGGACCTGGGCGCCGCCCAGTTCCTGGTGGGTGACCTCCTCTCCAGTTACCGTTTTGATGACGTCCGGCCCGGTAATGTACATCTGACTCGAGTCCTTGACCATGAAGATGAAGTCCGTCATCGCGGGGGAGTACACCGCCCCGCCGGCTGACGGCCCCATAATGGCAGAAATCTGTGGGATGACGCCGCTCGCTTCCGTGTTCCGGCGGAAGATTTCCGCATAGCCCGCCAGGCTGTCGACACCCTCCTGGATCCGGGCACCGGCCGAGTCGTTCAGGCCGACGAAGGGCACGCCCATCTCCACGGCTTTGTCCATCGCCTTGGTGACCTTCTCGGCGAAGACCTTGCTGAGCGACCCGCCGAAGACAGTGAAGTCGTGAGCGAAGGCCATGACATTCCGGCCGTTGACCTCGCCGTAACCGGTCACAACGCCATCGCCGCGAACCTCCTTCTCCTCCATTCCGAAGTTAGTACAATCGTGCGTTCGAAGCTGGTCGAACTCAGTGAAGGTACCGTCGTCGAAGAAGTAATCGATGCGCTCACGGGCAGTCATCTTGCCCTTGTCATGCTGACGCTCGATACGATCCTCACCGCCACCAAGTTCTGCTTCTTCCCGCAGTTCCTCAAGTTCGTTCATACGATCTTCCATTGTCATTGTGAGTACCTCCTCGAAGCCATTGCTGAAATCCACTCTGAGTGGGCGGAAAAAGCTTCTGTAATACCGATTATTATCCGACCCCATTTAAATTATCTTGGCATCGATTCCTCGGGGGAACGAAGAGAGGAATATCCGAAATGAAGGGCGCACAGAAACCATGCAGACTGCACCCATGGAGTGAACCGCCTCACGTTCACGTGGTTCCAGACGCCGTTGGAATTTCGGGATCACGGAAATTGGAGAGTTCCGTCAGTCCCCGAGGGACTCTACCTGCCCTACCGGTCGAAACCTCGCCCAATTGTAAGAGTGTCGTGGGCTTGGAATTCTTGAGTCCCTGATCCCTGCTTGAAGGTATCTGGCTATTCCGTGAACCAACTGATAGTATGGTTCTCGACTGTACCCAGCACAATCATCAACGGCAAATGGGCCTCAATCCAGGTAGTCGCCGACCACCCGGTCCTGAAACGTCCGAACGTCCTCGAGATACTCCTCGCGGGACTTCTTTTCGTCCTTCGCCGCCCGGATCGCCTCGATTGCCTCGGGATCGGCGAGCAGGTCGACGATCGTTCCGGCCAGGATCTTCGCCTGCGTGACGTAGGCCATCTCCTCGTCGGCGACCGCGAAATCCTCCTGGTGCACGTTCCCTTCGAACCCGCCGCCCCATGGGTGGAGACTGGGGACGACCTGGGAGACGTCGCCCATGTCCGTTGATCCCGTCAAATGGGGCGAGTCGGTCACGATCGCGTCGTCGCCGAGCAGATCCGCCGCGTTCGCCTCGTAGGCGTCGACCATGGCATCGTTCGTGCGCAGGGGCATGTACCCTGGTTCGTCGTCGATCTCGACCCGGGCGCCAACGGCCATCGCACCGGCTTCGAGCGCTGCGTTAACGTCATCGTTCGCCTCGTCGATGGCTTCGATCGTCTTCGCCCGAGTGTAGGACTCCATTGTCACCTTGCTGGGGACGACGTTGACGCCGTCGCCGCCCCTCGTCATGATCGGGTGGACGCGCACGGCGTCCTCGTCTCGGAACCGCTCCCGGGCGGCGTGGATACCGTTCATGCCCATCACCGCCGCATTCAGGGCGTTGACGCCCTCATCCGGGGCGCCGCCGGCGTGGGAGGCTTTGCCGGTGTAAGTCACGAACTTACCCACGAACCCGTTCGTCGAGTTACGAGCCGTGACTTCGCGCTCGGGCGTGTCGTCGGCCGCGTGGACCATCATCGCCGCGTCCACGTCGTCGAAGTGCCCGCGACGGAGCAGTTCCTGTTTGCCGCCGAAGAACTCGATCGTCCCCTCGTCCTTGAGCGATCGGCGGTAGCCCAGGTCGAGGTACTCTTCGGCCGGGACGGCCATGGCCTCCACCCGCCCGTCGAGTTCGTCGACGACGTCCGTCGTCGCGAACGCAATGGCGGTTCCGATCATTGTCGCGATCTGGGCGTGGTGGCCACAGGCGTGACAAGCGCCGGTTTCTGGGTCGGCCATCGGGTGCTCGGGGTTGACGAGCGCGTCGAGTTCGCCCAGGACCGCAATCACCGGGTCGCCCGAACCGATTCGCGCCCGGGCGCCCGTGACCGCGAGCGGTTCTTCCACGTCGAGGCCCATTTCCTCGAACGTCTCGATGACCTTCCGGGTCGTCTCCGTCTCCTTGAATCCGAGTTCCGGTTCGTCCTGAATCGATTTCGCCAGGGAAACGATCTCCTCGCTTTGCTCATCGATCGCCCCTCGAACGCGGTCCTTGAGTGCGTCTGTGTCTGGCACGGGTTTCTCTTGGTGCCGTAATCGCGCCCCGGGAGGAAGTAATTGTTCGCAGTGGCAATCCGAACGTGACCAGCCCAGGTGAACCGAGTTACGGAAGTGTGAGGAGAAAGCCTCGCGCTTTAGCGCGGGGAAGAAGTCAACCGGCGGTCAGGTAGATGGCAACCAACCCGAAAAGAATGCCCACCGCCTTCCGAGCAGTGAGCACTTCCTCGAAAACCAGAAAGCCCACGATGGAACTCAAGGCGATGAACATCCCGTACACCGGAACGACCACGCTGACGGGACCCATTTCGAGTGCCTTGTAGTAGGCCATGATCCCGACCCCGAGGAGGACACCACCGAGAATCAGGTAGGGAAACCGATCGTATCCCACGTACTCGGTGATCGAGTGATCCTGGGTGACCGCGACGGTCAGGGCCATGCCGACGAGGATCGTGTTAGTGACCACAACGGCAACCTCGCTTGGGATTTCCTCCATCGCATAACTGACGACCGGCGCAACGAGTCCATAGGTTACCAGCGCGACGACGGCGTAGGCGACGTGGTTCATGGTCGTCCGGTTACGCCGGACGCGGCTTAGGGGTTCGGACCCCGGCAGGGGCCGGGCTGGAACGGCTACCGTCGTTACGAAACGACGACCGTCAACGCCCCTGGTTTGGTGGGCGGAACTTTATCCTAGGGACACCGTAGTCACGCCATGGCCACCATCGAGGACTATTCACTGACTGAACTGCGTCGCGACCTCCACGCGCACCCGGAAGCCGGCTGGAAGGAGTTCCGAACGACCGCGCTCGTCGCCGAGGAACTGGACGAACGCGGCTTCACGGTCCACCTCGGCGAGGAGGCCGTCGCTGTCGACGAGCGCCTCGGCGTCCCCTCCGAGGACGAACTCCGACGGGCGCGGGCCCGGGCGCTCGACGAGCGCGCACCCGAAGAGTACGTCGAGGAGATGGGCCTCGTCACAGGGCTGGTCGCGGAGAAGACCTACGGCGACGGGACCGACCCGGTCGTCGGGGTGCGAGTGGACATGGATGCCCTCAAGCGCACAGAGGCGACCGACGACGACCACCGCCCGTCACGGGAGGGTTTCGCGAGTAACCACCCCAACGAGATGCACGCTTGCGGGCACGACGGCCACACCGCCATCGGCGTCGGCATCGCCCGCGAACTGGACGCTAACGGCGGGTTCGACGGGAGGCTAAAACTGTTCTTTCAGCCCGCCGAGGAGGGCGGCCGGGGCGGCCTGCCGATGAGTCGGACGACCCACGTCGAGGATGTCGAGTACTTCAAAGCGCTGCACCTCGGGCTGGGTTACGAGACGGGGACGATCGTCTCGGGGTACGAGCGCCCGCTGTCGAACGCCAAGATCGACGTCGACTTCCACGGCGAGTCGGCCCACGCCGGCAAAGCCCCCAACGAGGGCCGCAACGCGGCCCAGGCACTCGGGGCCGCCATCCAAAACCTCTACGCGATTCCAAGGCACGAAGACGGAACGACCCGGATCAACGTTGGGCAGGTGCACTCGCCAAACGCCCAGAACGTGATCTCCGACGCGGCCAGCCTCCGCGTCGAAGTCCGAGGCGGGACGGCCGCGTTGAACGAGTACATGCTGGAAGAGGCCCGCCGAATCGTCGAGCACGCCTCCGGGATGTACGACGTCGAGTACGAGACCGCGCTCTACGGCAAGACGACGACCTTCGAGGCCTCCCAGGAAATGATCGACGCCGTGAAAACGGCGGCCGAGTCGGTCGATTCGGCGACGACCGTCATCGGGCGCGACAAGGCGAGCGCCAGCGAGGACGCCTCCTTCCTGATCGAGCGCGTCCAGGAGACCGGCGGTGTGGCCACCTACGTCGGCGTGGGGGCCAGCAACCCGGACGGCCACCACACGCCGCGGTTCGACCTCGACGAGGACGCCCTGGCCATCGGCGTGGACGTCGTGACGGCGACGCTGCGCGACCTGTAGGGGTCGCCCCCGACGACCTCACCGCACGATCTCGAACCCGTCGAACTCGTGGGTTCCGCTGCCGGGGTGAGGACCTGGGAGTCGTCTGGATCGAAATCCTTGGTAAGCGGTCGGATCGTGTCCTTCCGCAGGCAGTCACGAACATCGTCCACGTCCAGCCCGTTGATCCCCTCGGAGACCCACTCGTGTTCGGCCTCGTGGACGGGGATCAAATCGAACGCCTCGTGCGCACCGAGGTGATCCCAGTGGGCGTTGGTGGTTATCACAAGGTTCGGCCGGTCGGTCGCGATGGCCGGACGCCCCCGGAACGACCCGACCCGGAACGCTATATCGTCCGGGGTCGTCAATACGGATGGGATCAAACATGTCCGACCTCGACACACTCGCCGTGCTCTGGACGCGCGGCGACAAGGAATTTGCCGAAGAGATGGCGTTCATGTACACACTCAACGCGAAAAAGCGAGACTGGTGGGAAAACGTTCGGTTAATCGTCTGGGGGCCCTCTGCAGGCTTGCTGGCGGGGGACGATGACCTCCAAGAATGGGTGGGTCAAATGGCCGCAGAAGGCGTCGTCCTCGAGGCATGCCGGGCCTGTGCCGAGGATTACGGCGTGGCCGAGGACCTGGAGGATCTGGGCATCGCGGTCGAGTACATGGGCGACCCACTCACGAACTACCTCAAAGACGAGTCCACGAAGGTC
>JBKEGM010000142.1:0-6580 GCA_046710005.1 Natrialbaceae archaeon | reverse complement strand
GGACTGACCCTCACTCGTCGGACCGTGACTCAGCGCGGGCACCCAGTTGCCACGGATCGTTGGGCATGAGTCGATCGGGAACGAGGACGCCCTGCACGTGGTGCCCTCGCGACTCGTGATCGTCGATCTCCTGGGCCTCGATTCGGGTCTCGCAGTCGGAGCAGTACCACGTCGTTTTCACGAGTCTCCCTCCGAACCGATATCCCCAGTCGCCGTGGGTTTCGTGCTCGCACCGTCGATACGTTCCGTGAGTACCCCGACCAGTTCGGTGGCCGCCTCCTCGACCGCTTCACTGAGTTCGTCCCCGATGGAGACGTCGGCGGGTTCGACGCCAAGAATCCGTATCTCGTGGGGGAGATCGTAGACGTCACGACCGGCGATCACCGCCTCCGTGAAGGAGACGTCGTGCATCGTCATCTCGGGGATGTCCGTCTCGAAGGTACCGTCGACGCACCGGTACTCGTGGATCGTGCCGGGGGCCTCGCCGTTCTCCACTGCGTCGACGACGACCGCCCGTTCGGCCCCGCTCATCGCCTCCAGCGCCAGAAACCCCGTCGTGCCGGCGTCTATCAGGCGGACGTCGTCCGCGGCGGCGGCTGGTGATCCCTCCAGTTGCTCGATGATCTTCGGCCCGACGCCGTCGTCGCCCATGATCGGGTTGCCGACGCCGACGACAGCGACGGTTGGCCCGTCAGTCATCCGTGGGCTCACCACCATCTTCGCTTCCGCCGTCGGCGGGCGCGGTGGTTTGTTGCTCGTCGGAGTCCTGCTCGCCGTGGACCATGTACGCTTTGACGTCCCCGAATACCATCGACTCGAGGATGTCCCAGTTGCTCGGCAGAACGGCGAAGTAGATGTGGAGCAGCACCATGACTCCGGTGACGAACGCCAGTAGCAGGTGGATCTGCTTGAGCCTCTCCAAGGCCAGCCAGCCGCCCAGAAAGCCCAGCGCGTTGATCCACCAGGTCGACTCGGTCGCCATCTCGCGATACATGCCAAAGCCGGTCAGCGCGAGGATCCCGATGAAAATGGCGATCCACCAGAAGAACGTCTTCTGCATCGGGTGGTGGGCGATCCAGTCGCCCTCCTCGTCGTCGTAGGCGCGCCGCGCGTCGTGGTAGTAGGGGAGGTACTTCCGCAGGCCGACAAACGCCTCGGCGATAGCGGTCCCGACCTGGATGTCCGCGAGTTCGAGCAGCTGGTGGTGTTTGTCGACGAAGACGTAGTAGTAGGGGAAGACCACGAACGTGATCGCGACGGTCAGGATGCCAGTCCACATGTGGATCCCGATAGCGACGTAGTAGCCGCCCCAGATCCCGGAATCGAGCAGGAAGTAGTTGCCCGTCCAGATCGCGAAGCCGGTCCACAGCAGCAGGAAGAACAGGATCACCTGGACCCAGTGGCTGATCCGGTTCCCTAGCGAGTGGCGCTCGATCGACCGGCGCTCGGCCGTCTCCAGCTGTGCGACCCTGTCGTCGGTCTCCTTGAGATCCGCACGGGCCAGCCGGACGAGCCGCCAAACCCGGCCAAGAGCGCCGCTCTCGTCGCTGGCTGGCGACTCGCTGGCTTCGTCAGTCGTCCCCGACATCGGTCATCCCTCCCGGCGACGCCGGTTCGAGTACGGTTTCGTAGGATCCCTCCGGGCTATCGACGTGAACCGAGCAGGCCAGGCACGGATCGAACGAGCGAATCGTCCGCATCACGTTGATCGGGTTCTCGACGTCCGCGACCTCGTCGCCGACGATGCCTTTCTCGATGATCGACGGGTTGCCCTCGCCGTCCCGTGGCCCGATGTTCCAGATCGTCGGGGTGATTATCTGGTAGCGTTCGATCGTCCCGTCGTCGACGTCCACATAGTGAGAGAGCGTCCCCCGGGATGGCTCCCAGAGGCCGACCCCCTTGCCGGTGAAGCCGTCCGGGAAGTCGGCCATGAGCGGTTTGCTTGGGTCGAACGCGCCAAGCAGATCCAGCAGCCGGTCCCGGACGATCAGTGCCTCCTGTGCACGAGCGATGAGGCGGTTGAGCGTATTGCTCTCGGCCGGGCCGCCCCCAAGGGTCGCCCGGAGATCGAACGGGTCAAACCCCGAAATCGCGAGTCTGGCGAGCGGTCCGACCTCCATCGTTTGGCCGTCGAACCTGGGGGCTTTCCCCCACGAGTAGGCCCCATCTTTCTGGGGGTCCGGCTCCGGGGGTGACGCCTCGGTTGGGCTCCCGCCCGAGTCGTCGGTGTACTTGGAGTACTCCGTGTCTTCGGTGATCCCGGCGACGATCTCGTCTTTCGTCATCATTTCGGGGGACCCGTCGCGATACACGCCACGCTTGAAGATCCGTTCGCCGGACTCCGGGTCCCTGAACAGCCCGTTACTGTAGTAGCGGTTCGGTCCGGATCCGAGGTCGGCAGCTCCCGCCTGGGCGGCCGCCACGAGGATCGAAACGATGTCGTGGAGCCCCTCGCCCAGTTCCGGATCGAACTCGCCGGTTTTGACGTTCTCGAGAACCTCCGGGACCGCATCGGTCGGTCCGAGCCAGTTGCTGACCTCTCTGACACGGGATTTGACGGTTTCCACGGTCGCGGCGTCCGGATTCGTTGCGACCCCGCCCGGGATGAACGCGAGTGGGTGGGGGGCGCGCCCACCGAATTCCGCCAGCGCCTGCATGAGCTTTCGCTGGTTCTCGAGCGCCCCGAGGTACCCATCGCCTTCGAGCGGGTCCAGGCGTTCGAAGCCCGTATCGGCGACCGCATCGCTGTAGTCGGGACCGACCAGGGCGAACAGGTGGATCGCGTGGTTCCACAGGAAGAAGATGCCCTCGGTCGCGTCCCGGAGGATCTTGGCGTGCTTCGGGGGGCCGTCGAAGGCGCCAGCGTTTCTCGCCGCGTCTTCGGTCGCCCGCGAGGAGCCGATTCGGTGACAGATGAAACAGACGCCACAGACTTTCCCCGTGAGCTGTGCCGCGTCCCGGGGTGACCGGCCGACGGTGATGATTTCGGCCCCCCGGAACATCTTCATCGTGCTTCTGGCCTCCGTTATCCGGCCCTCCTCGACTTCCAGCTCCATCCCGTGGTGGCCTTCGATGCGTGTCGTCGGGTCGATAGTGATTTCTACCATGATCACTCACTCCGGTTTGTCGTTTCCGTCCCCGGCTTCGGCGGCCGATTGTCGATCAGCGTCTGACGCCGAATGTTCCGCATCAATGTCTTCCGAGTGACCCCCGTTGCCGTTCCCTTCGGACGTCCCGTAGCCAGTCAGCTTCCGGGTGGCATGGACACCGATGCCGACGACGCCGGCACCGACCGCGGCCAGCCCGGCCGTTTCGGCATCGACGCCGAAGACGTTCTGCTGTTCGACCTCTTGGTCCAGGGGCTGGAAGCGATCCCAGAACCCGGGTTCCATACAACCGATACACGGCGCGCCGACGTTGAGACAGACGCTCGTCCCGTCGTTCCACAGCCGTGTCTGGTCGTCACAGTGCGTGTAGGGACCGGCACAGCCCACCTGGTACAGACACCCCTCCTCGCCTGGTTTGTCCGCGAACTCGCCGCGGTCGAAGTAGCCTCGCCAATTGCAGTTGTCGTGGACCAGCGGTTCGTAGAACGGCTTCGGCCGTTGATACTGGTCCAGTTCCGGGACGTGGCCGTTGAGGACGGTCGCGATCGTCAACAGCATGTAGTCGGGGTGGGGCGGACACCCCCCGAGATTGATGACCGGAAGCCCCGAGCCGGCGGTGAAATCCGGGCCGAGCACGCCGGGTTGCTGACGCTGCTCGAACTGGAGGCCCTTCGCTCCCGTGACGTTCTCGCGGGTGCCATGGGGCTGTTGTTTGTTTTCCGCCGCCGGCCAGCCGCCGAAGGATGCACAGTTGCCCAGGCCGATTACGTACTCGGCCTCGTTGGCCAGTTCCGTGACCCAGTCGACGAGTGGCTTGCTCGTCCCGTCCGGGAGTTTGCCGAGCGTCGCGGCGGACGGCATCTCGGTCGGCACCGACCCCTCGACGACGAGCACGTCCGGCGACTTGCTCATCGACTCGAGGGCTGCATCGCCATGCTCCGCCATGATTGTGGGGTGGAACGTCACCGCCAACCGGAACTCGCGCAAGGTCTCCTCGAGGGTCGGATACTGGCCCTGGAGCATCGATATCGTACAGCCCGAACAACTCTGCCCCTGGAGCCAGACCACCTCCATCTTCCCCTCGGTTGCCTGTTGGTACGCCGATGCGATCTCGGCCGTGTAGCGGGAAGCGACGGCGCCAGTGGCCATCGTGCCCGCGAGTTTCAGGAAGTTGCGCCGTGATTGATCCGTCATTGGAGTTTTCACCCGGCTGACTGGCCGGTATTGGACGAAAAGAACACCGGTAATTTCTTTAAACTACGTCGCCGTTCCCAGGACCTTGGAATTCGTTAACAAAAAACAATCCTAGATTTGCTCGACACGCGGGTCTACTCCGGTGTGTAACCAGGGAGCCCGGATGGGAATTATCTGATCCACGAGGCCGACCGACCGCGAGTGCAAACCGGTAGGACGCAGGCGTTCAGACTTCTCGGGAGCATTTCGATCGGATGACAGCGGTTTACGGGAAGCGGTTCGAGCCCGCTGGGGTCGAACGTCGTCGTCTGGGTAAAAAACGAAAATGACCAAATCCAGGTATCACTTCCCGTAGTTGCCAGCAAGGGATAACTGGAAGTCGGGGATATGATCTGGGTGACAGCGGGGTCGACGGTCCAGGGAACCGAGCCCACGTCGGGAGATCCACTGCCAGAAGACACTGACAGTGACCTCATCTGGGAGTCCCCCACGAGTGACGAGCCATCGATTATCGCTACCGATACCAGTGGATAGATCGCCGAATCTCCCCTAACCCGTGGCGATTATCACGACGGACAGCCAACGACCACCCGAATGGGCCTCTTCGATTCGATACGCGAGATGCTCGGCACCCGGGCCGAGACCGACGCGACCCGAGACGCCGATCCCGAGGACCTCTGGGGAATGAGCACCGCCTATCTGACGATGGGGGCGGATCTGGATTTCGAACCCGTCGGGACCGCAGCACTGTGTTTCGGCGACGTCGACAGCACCGACTTCGCGTCGACGGTTGACGACGTGATGGCCATCCTCGAGCGGGGCGAGACCGACACGGGAACCGAATATGCACTGCAGTCGGACGATCACGGCTACCAGTGGGTCGTCCTCCACGACGACGACCCCGAGGACCTGGTCACGAGCATCCACTTCGCCGCGGACACGTTCATCGAACGGGAGTACGGCTCGCGCCTGCTGGCGGCCGTCTTCGGCTTCGAGCGCGCCAGGGACGGGACGGTCGCCTACTGGATATACTCCTTCCGACGGGGGACCTTTTACCCGTTCGTGCCCACCGGCGACCACGAACGCCACCACAAGACGGAGTTCAAACTGGAATCGGTTCTGGGAAGCGAACTCGAGGTCGAGGGGGACGAGGAGTACTGGTACCCGCTGTGGCCGAGCCAAGCTGGTCGGCACCCCTGGGAGTGAGGGGCTCGGGGACTGGAATCGAGGGACCAGCGATCACCGCTCGCCGGAGCGGTCCGCGTGCTCCCGATAGTCGATCGTTAGCGGGGCCTCGGGATCGAAAGGGCGCTTGAGCGCGTCGAAGGCTGCTTTCTTGTCCCAGGACTGGAGCCCGCCGATCTCACTTCGATCCTCCAGATCGTGGACGTCGAGATCGGGCGCGGTCAGTTCCCAGGCCCGCATGCCTTCCTCAGTCCGGACGATCACGCTGGAGTACTCGTCGCTCGATCCGACCGAACCGACGGCGAGGTCCGCACAATAGCCCGTGAAGTCGGCGCACTCGTCGCATCCCGTCAGCGCAGCGTCGTGGAAGTGCTCGATGTCCTCCGACAGGAGCAGGTCACCCTCGCGATCGTGGGCCAGCAGTTTCCCATGGAGAATATCGAGTTTGCCGACGTCCTCGGGATCGACGTTCCGTTTTTCCTGTAGTTCGTACTGAATCAGCCGGTCATAACCGAAGTTCTTGGTACACATCAGCGCGATGGAGTACTCGACGGCGCGGACGCCGGCCTCGTGACCTCCGAGGTCCGAGCCGAACCCGGACTCGGCGTCCTGCAGGGCGCGGATAGTCTGGATCTCACAGGGGGTGCCGACCAGGGCGAGGTCGATCTCGTCCCACGGTTCGTCCGGAAGCTTGTGCGCCCAGCGCTCGAGGTCGAGGTCGGCGAGCGCCATCGTCTGGTTGTAGAAGCTCCCAGCGTTCGCGATCAGTTCCGCCGGGGTGGTCGCGAGGTAACTCTCGGCCTTCCACGCTGCGTCCTCGCTTTCGGTCGCGATCAGCGCCCCGTCAATCTCGCCAGCGTCCAGGAGGTGCACCAGGACGCTCGTGACGACACCGCCGTCCTGGGCGTCTCCGTGCCAGTCCTCCTCGACCTTTGCGGAGAACTCCGTGATCGGATCGCCCGCCCCAGAGACGTTGTCCTCGCCGCCCGTGATCGTCCACTGGCGCTCGTAGCGCAACCCGCCGCGGGGACAGTAATCCCAACAGCGGCCACATCCGATACACAGCTTGACCAGCGCCGGAAGGCCGTCCTCGC
>JBKEGM010000141.1:0-6602 GCA_046710005.1 Natrialbaceae archaeon | reverse complement strand
GAAGGGGTTCGCCGACTTGCGGAGAACGATTATCTAACGAACTGAGGGGGACCGCACACCTTCGGCACTATTTCCGCTCGCGGATTAATGCGTCGACGATGTCCCTCGTCGAAGCCAATTCCTCATCTTCCGTCGGTTCGTACTCGGTGGCGCGTTGCACCTCGCAATCGATTTCTCGACGGGCGAGTTCGCCAGCGATGGCCTCCGGATCGTGGTACTGATCGTGGCCCAGCACGATAACGTCCGGATCGATCTCTTCGACTGGAACGAAAATATCCGTGGGGTGGCCGGGTACCGCGTCCTCGACCATCTCGAGGGCCGAAACCATCTCGGCTCGCTGACGCCCGGACAGCACCGGCGGGTCTTTGTGGGTGACGTTCTCCCGCCGGGCGACGATGACGTACAGGTCGTCACCAAACCCTGCAGCGTCGCGGAGATAGTGAAGGTGGCCAGGATGCAATACCTCGAACGTTCCCTGTGCGATCACTCGAGTCATCTTCGGAGTTCCTCGTCGATGTCGGCCTGCGTGAAATCGAAGAACGATGCGGCGTCTGGGAGTCGGACGTCGATAACGGACAGGTCGCATTGATCGCCGTCGCGATCGAACGCCTGCCAATCATCCTGCTCGTAGGGATACCCGATGATGATGTGGACTTTGCCGGACCCGAACGTCCGAAGATCCTCATCGCTGGGCTTGAGGACGCCATTCGGATGCGAGTGGACGCTCCCCAGCGAGGAGACGTCGTTCGGAATCATGCTGGTTTTTACCGTCGCACTGACGCTGTTCGAGGTAGTCCCGGGGATCACCAGGACGTCCGTGATCACGAGACCATCATCGCGAAGACCCAGTCGATCCGCCTCGGTGCCCCGCAAGAGGCCCATGTACTCGTCGGGGTGAGCGTCCTCGGACGCCTCCAGGGCGAACTCCAGAGTCTCTTCGGCGATGCCGATGATTTCGCTGGAGCGAAACAGCCCGTCAAACAACCCCATGCCCACACAGTCGAAACCGCGCACTGCTAAACGTTCCGGAAGCGAAAACGACCCACCACGGAGTTTGCCCCACGCGCCGTCTTGATAAGCGTTAAACCGACCGGTCGCAAAGGTCCGGCAAGAATGACCTCAGATATCGAAGACGTCGGGGACGACGAGGGGAGCGGGAACCCTCTCGTTTTGGATCTCGACCCCGAATGCGGAATGGACGACCTCGAAGACGACGGTCGCTATCTCGCGACCGTCAACGGCGTGGTCGAGTACGGGGTTTTCGTCGACCTCTCAAATCACGTTTCAGGGCTGGTCCACGAATCGAACCTGGAAGCGAATTACGAGGTTGGCGATCAGTTGATCGTCGAACTCGATCAGGTCAGGGAGGACGGCGACGTGGCATTCAGTCCGGTACGGCTAGAGGAGTACGACGTCCGCGAGGTGACTTGCCAGCCGGAGATTACAGAGAGCGCCCAGCTTGGGGGCCACGTGGGCGAGGAACTCCATCTCGAGGGCGAAGTCGTCCAGGTGAAGCAGACCGGCGGACCGACTATCTTCCACGTTCGCGACGAGGACGGCGTCGTCCCGTGTGCGGCCTTCGAAGCGGCCGGTGTGAGGGCCCACTCGGAGATCGACCTGGGTGACCTCGTCCGTGTAACGGGAACGGTCGACGAACGCGAGGGGGGCCTCCAGATCGAGGCCGATGAGATCAGGACGCTCGAAGGCGACTTGGCCGAGGACCTTCGAGATCGTCTCGATGCGGCGATCGAGAAACAGGCCGAACCACCCGAACTCGAACCCCTCGTCGACTGGCCGGCGTTCGAAAAACTCTACGACGACCTTCGTGACGTCGCCCGCCTCCTCCGACGGACCGTTTTGGAAAGTCGCCCCATCAGGATCCGTCACCACGCTGACGGCGACGGCATGTGCGCCGCCGTTCCCGTCCAGTTGGCGCTGGAGCGATTCATCGAGGCAAGTCACGAGGATCCGGAAGCGCCGCATCACCTGTTCAAGCGACTCCCGAGCAAGGCGCCCTTCTACGAGATGGAGGACGCGACGCGGGACCTCAACTTCGCGCTGGAAGACAAAGCACGGCACGGCCAGAAACTCCCGCTGTTGCTCATGCTGGACAACGGGTCGACCGCCGAAGACGTACCCGCCTACCGGACCTTGTCACACTTCGACATCCCAATCGTGGCGTTGGATCACCACCACCCTGACCCAGAAGCAGTTGAGCCGTTGCTCGAGGCCCACGTCAATCCCTACCTCTACGACGAGGACTACCGCATCACGACCGGGATGATGTGCGTCGAACTGGCGCGGATGATTGCCCCGGAAATCGAAGATGACCTCCGGCACGTCCCCGCTGTCGCGGGAATTGCCGACCGGTCGGAGGCCGATGCGATGGAGCAATACCTCGAACTCGCCGAAACGGCCGGTTACGACGAGACCAGCCTCAGGGACGTCAGCGAAGCGCTCGACTACGAAGCATTCTGGCTACGATACGACTCCGGCCGCGAACTCATCTATGACGCTCTGAACGTCGGGACCGATAACAGGGATCGACACCACGAACTCGTCTCGTTCCTGGCCGACCGGTCCCGCGAGGACGTCGAGCACCAACTTGACGCGGCCATGCCCCACGTCGAACACGAGCGACTCGAGAACGACGCCCACCTCTATCGGATCGACGTCGAGAAGTACGCCCACCGGTTCACCTACCCTGCTCCTGGCAAGACAACCGGAGAGATCCACGATCGCAAGGTGAAAGAAACCGGTGATCCCGTTATCACGATCGGCTATGGGCCGGACTTTGCCGTACTGCGCTCGGACGGTGTCAGACTCGACATCCCGACGATGGTCTCGGAGTTAAAAGAAACGATCGAGGGCGGCGGCGTGAGCGGAGGCGGCCACCTGGTTGTCGGATCGATCAAGTTCGTCAAGGGTCGCCGTAAGGAGGTCATCGACGCGCTCGTCGACATGATGGCTGACGCCGAAATCGACAAGGAAATCGGCTCGACCACGCCGTTTCACGGCGACTGATCGAACCTGACCCAGCGCCAGAGGCACCGTATTGCCAATAGGGAGACGATTGCGACCGCAATCACGAACCCAATCGGGGTTCTCCAGGCACCGCCCTGCCAGTCGGATTCGAAGACGCGTTCGAAGTACGCTGCCGCCTCCCGCCCGTGGACGACAGCAACCACCTCGCGGTTGCGTCGCCTGGATTCTTCGTTCCAATTGAGGCTTCCGACCACGACCACCTCCCCGTCGATCAGGACGCCCTTCGCATGGACCTTCTCGAATCGTGATCGGGAATCGGCCAGTCGAACCGCTATCGGCAAGTCCTCTCGTTCGGCCGTCCTGCGGAGCCATCGAGCCAGGTTTCGATTGTCCTCCCGAACGTACCAAGCGCTGCTCAACAAGATTTCGACCCGGACGCCCCGACGGGCGGCCGCAATGGTTGCCCCCAAGAACGAATCGTTCCGGCCGTCGATTTTCATTTGGACGACCCGGATCGATTCGTTTGCCGACCGCAGAAGGTGTTGAATTTCACGTCCGCCGTTGTCTGGGGTCACGATCACGTCGACCGTCTCCACGGAAACGCGACGAACCGGAAACTGGGTGGCGAAGGACGGCGAGGATCCGTCCTGAAATGGACCACCGTTTCGCGTGGGGCCACCGCCGGTTTCCCTCGAGAAATTCCTGTGGGATCGAAATCGTTGCCACGGAATGGCGTCCGGGGCCGTGGCGTCAGCGCGAAAAACCCGCTCCAGTCTCTCGGCAGTCGGTGCTCCGAGGACGATGCCCCAGCCTCTGCTCGACTTGCCACGGACCCCTTCAGGTTTCCAGTTCTCGGTGAGTACCAGACCCTTCGCGTCGACCACCGCATACTTGGCATGATGAAAGGCATAGCGTGCCCTCGGCCCGCCCAGCATGCGGACCTCGACACCTGCCGCCACGAGACGATCGAGAATCCGAGCCTCGCGCCGGGAAAGGCCCCCAACAGGGGCGCCGTCGAGGAGGACGCGGACCCGGGCGCCACGTTCAGCAGCGGATCGAAGCGCCCTGGCAACCCGTTCGGACGTGAAGGTGTACCCAGCGAGGTAGACTCGATCCGAGGCGTTTCTGATCGGTGCCACGGGAACCGCCGGCGAGTCAGGGAGGACGAACACCCGTCCGGTCCCGCCAGGGACAGTAATGGGATCGAAGTCGGTCGCGCCGAGAGGGTGCCAGGACCCGTTTCGATACCAACTGGCCGATCGCGCGTTCTCGTACTGAACCGTGTCTGCCACGCCACTGTCGTTCCGGAGTCGCAAGGTTTCACCGGCATTCGAAAGTCGAAACATATCCTTGACGATGATGGATCGGGCGTCGGTCCGGTTGCAAACGACCCCGGGATCGTCGCTAATGGCCACACGACCCCGAGCCTCGGTCTCGGGAACCTCGATGGAGGTTTCACCGTCCGAAAGCGACCAATTTCTGCCGTCGGTCTGGGGGATCTCCAACACCACGCACCCGCCCCGATCCCCGTCAGTAACGGGATCGGGATAGACTGCCACGATCCTCGCCCCGTCGGTGTCCGTGGCTCCCGTTGCGTTCGTTTGATGGTAATTCAACGTGTTCGTCGGCGTTCCCGGATCACCTACCCCCATCGCTGTCGCTGATGGAACAACGAAACCAGCGCAGACCAGTGCAACCAACGAAAGACGCCGAATCACGGCGACGATTCGTCGCCCGATCCGGTATAAAACCCCGCAATCACACGGAAGAGACGCCTCAAGAGCCTTCGCAGTCGGTCAATTCCGCATACCCGCCCCGCAAATACTGATCGTCCACGGGTTCGATATTCACCACGCAGAAACCCAGCTCCGCCGGGAGCATTTTAAGACTCGACTCAAATCGCCAGACCACCCAATACAATCAAAAATTTCGCCGTATGTGGGTTACCAGGGGCGACTGGTCTCCGCTCCCAGCGGACGTTCGCCGTCGTGATGAGAGCGAGGGATGATAACCGTCTCAAATTCGTATCAGGCCATCTCGTCTGTTGCCGTCTCGCTGGTGCCTCCGTTTGGACTTTCGGATTCAGCCGTGGGATCGACCTCTTCGATGACCGCATCCGTCTCGACGGCCGCCACGTCGACCCCTTGGTCCTCGGCAATGGCTTCGATGAGCGCCCGCTGTTCGGCGAGTTCTCGCTCCAGCGTCCGGACTCGCTGGACGGTTTCGGTGGTCGATTCTTCGACGCCCATCAGGCGTTCCGAAACGTCCTTGACCTGCACGTAGAGCTGTTCTGCCCGATCGGCAACCGTCTGAATCTTCTTCGCGGTATCTCCCAGTCCCATGGGCGCCGATAATCGGTCACCCCTGTTGTGCTTTGCGCCTTGAATGCGGACGGACACCCCGGAACGGTACACCGGGAACGTCGAGTTTAAGCCCCCTCAGAGTGCAGCATGTCACGTGACAGACGTCCGCCTCCCACCGGCCCTCGGAGTGCTTGGGAACGTGGCGTACGTGATACTGGTCGGGGCGCCGTACCTCCTCGTTCCTGCCGATCGTGCTGGAAGCCTTCGTGCCTACTATGGGTTCGGGCCAATCGATCCATCGGTGCTGGCCCTCTTCGCCCTGGTTGGGGCGATAGCGCTTTCGGGCGGCCGTACTGAACGGACCGATCACCCGACTGCAGCGGGAGCAGCGCTCGTGGCCGCCCTTGCAGTCCTGGTGTTCACCGTCCTCTGGGCGATCGCGGTCGACGTAAGCAGTCTCCCAGTCGTTCCGGGGGATTGGATCGCTTGGCACCGCTGGGCGGTTCTCCTCCTGGCGGTTGTCACGACCGGTACCGGGGTGTGGTACACCCGAGCGCTCGAGGTATTTTGACCTCCAGGAGTCGAAAAGGCCTTAAGCCTCACTTGGGTAGTATCGAGTGGACTAGGTCGGGCAGCTAGGCCCTGCTCTTTCACCCGCCTTATGGTCTTTAGCGGGGACCGAAAACCGGGGCGTCCGGACAGACCTGGTCGGGCCTCGGGAGCCAACTGAGAAGCCTCGTCCCACGGGGACGGCGGTCCACGGGTGACGCCTGCAGGGGCGTTTATCCGTGGTTGATCGGCGGCAGTGGGCAAGGCGCGGAAGCGAGCAGCCCACCGTCGAACACCCGTCGCTCGAGGGGTCGCGGGGTGGAGAAGGCAACCGAGATTCCCCGGCTCGGAACGACCGGGCAAGGCCGGCCCGTCCACTTCCATTCATACTGTTTCATAATACCCCCAGCACCAGCTGCTACCGGCCATATATACCATCGATGAATGAAAAGCTACTTCGCCCAGTCGTCTCCGACGTCAACCATATCCGCCGTCGACAATTGAGGGCGAGTCCCACATCAAAGCCCCACCCTCCACGAGCGAACCCCTTGCAGGTGAGCGAAGGAGGGTGGGGTCGGTTACGAGGGGTACCTTCGCATGACGGTCGAGCCCCCGTCTCTCCATGACTCGTCCGAGGAAGGGAATCACGAGGATCCGCCCTGCCAGCGAAATGACGAGGAACGTGACGAGGAAGGACACCACGTGCGTCGCCACAATCGCCAGTTCTGAGCCGAGAAGGTCCACGAAGGGAGCCTGTGGTTGGAC
>JBKEGM010000140.1:0-6616 GCA_046710005.1 Natrialbaceae archaeon | reverse complement strand
CGGCGTCGGAACGGCCCGAATCGACGAAATGGCTCGCCAGGCGGTCGCCCGGACGAGGAAACGACTGGGGCGCGAGGTGGGGACTGGTCTCCAGTATCGATCGACGGCCGCCTTGACCGACGACGTCAGGCCGGGGGAGGACGTCGCGGACCTCGACAAGATAGCCGTCCCAGGTTACGACGACGACATTGTCGAGCGTCGACGCGAGGCGGTTGGTGCGGCGCTGGCATACCTCAAAGACGAAACGGAGGCGACGCGGTCGGAGGTCGTCGATACACTCTACGAGGAATATCCTGCCGGGTATGACAGCGAAACCGGCTGGTGGGGATGCATCAAACAAGGGTTCAGGCAGGTCTCGGCAGTGAAGGGTGGGACGGGACGCCGTACGTGGACCTACGAACCGGCACCCGGGATTACCGACGCGCGGGGCGTGACCGTCACCCGCCTGTCTAACTCCGAGTGAGACCCCACCCGCCCCAGAACGGTTTTGGGAGTGCACGCCGGAATACGGACGATGGCTTCACAGCAGCGGCGGTTGGTCTATTACCTCGTGGCGCTGGTGGCCGCGTTCGCGTTCTTCACCGTGGTCTACAACGTGGCCATGGCTGTCTTCGAAGGGCAATCGCAGTCGTTATTTCACTCGTTGCGGATCGTGGTGACGGCATTCACGACGACCGGATTCGGAGCGGACGCACCGCACTGGGCGAGCTGGCAGCTCGATCTCCTGATGATCGTCATGCAGTTCTCCGGGCTCGTCCTCATCTTTGCGGCACTCCCCCTGTTCGTCGTTCCGCTCTTCGAAGAGGCGTTCCGGTCTCGCCCGCGGACATCAGTCGACGACGTGTCGGACCACGTCGTGCTATGTGAATACACACCGCATGGAGAGTCGCTGGTGGAAGAACTCGAAACCCGTGAGGTCGACTACGTGGCAATCGTTTCCGACCTCGAAGAAGCCACCGCACTGTACGACGCCGGGGTCTCCGTGATTCACGGCGAACCAGAAACGACCGACGCCCTCGACCGTGCAAACGCCGACGATGCGAGAGCGATCGTGGCCGATTCGGACGACGAACGCAATGCGAGCATCGTCCTTGCGGCCCGAGAAAAAGCGACCGAGGCCCGGATCGTGAGCATCGTCGATGACCCCGACAATGCCCAATATCACCGCTATGCCGGGGCGGACCAGGTCATCTCACCTGAGGAGGCCCTTGGTGAGGCGCTGGCGAACAAGGTGACAACCCGCGTCACCACGAAACTCGGGGACGCCGTCGAAATCGGCGGCGATTTCGAGATCGTCGAGATGACAGTCCAACCAGGCAGTACCGTCTGTTATCGCCGCCTGGCCGACAGCCGCATTCGGGAATCCACCGGGGCAAACGTCATCGGCGTCTGGGATCGGGGCGAATTCATCACGCCGCCACCCCCTGACCTTCGGCTCGACGAGCGAAGCGTCCTCCTGGTCTCCGGGTCCGAAGAACAGCTCTCGCAATTGCAGGATATGACCCACTCCGAGGGACGCCGCCATCGACACGGTTCCGTTCTCGTCGCGGGCCACGGCGCCGTGGGGTCGCAGCTTACGGACGTCCTGGCCGCGTCGGAGGTTCAGGCGACGGTTATCGACCGGAACGACGCGACTGGGGTGGACGTGGTGGGCGACGCGACCGACGAATTGACGCTTTCCGAAGCGGGCGTCGAAACGGCCAAGACGGTCGTCATCGCCCTGGACAGCGACGTGAGAGCAGTCTTTGCGACACTTGTCGTCCGGGAACTCAATCCCGACGTCGAGATTATCGCCCGAGCAAACGACGCCGAAAGCGTTCACAAACTCTACCGGGCCGGTGCCGATTACGTGCTGGCGCTCTCGCAAGTGAGCGGGCGGATGCTGGCTGCGTCGATCCTCGACGAAGCGGTCGTCAGCTACGGAACGCAGGTGGAAATCGTCCGAACGTCGGGCGAGCCCATCGCTGGCGAGCGTCTCAGCGATGTGGACCTCCAGACGCTGACGGGCTGTACCGTCATCGCCGTGGAGCGCCAGGAGGAAATGCTGACGGACATTGACGGGGACTTCGTCGTCCAATCGGACGACGAACTCGTGGTGGCCGGTCCCGACGCTGCTGTTAAGGAAATGCAAGGGACCGTCGGTCTCGAAATCGAATAACGGGCGGCCGACCTGGACGATCTCGATCCCGTCTTCCGCTTTGGGAAATGTTTTCATTCCCCTCTACGTGTCGCCACTATGGCTGGCATCGTCTTCTTCGGGACGGAGCAACGCGATGAAATCGTCCAGTTTTACACCGACGTCGTTGGGGCCGAGGTGTGGCTCGAACAGACCGGGTGTACGATCCTCCAGCACGGGAACTTCCTCTTCGGATTCTGCGAAAACGAGGACACCGAGGATAATGGGGTCGTCACGTTCTATTACGATACCAGTGACCAGGTTGACAGGATGTACGACCGGCTTGAGGACCGCGCCCGAGATGAACCGGTCGAGAACGAGGAGTACGAGATTTACCAGTTCTTTGCCGACGACCCCGACGGTCGGACGATGGAGTTCCAGACGTTCCTCCACCCGATCGACGACCCGTGTGACAACCCGCCGCCGAAGGGTCATTGATTGTTGTCGGTACGGGTTGTTTTGGCAAGCCTAAAGTAGAACCAGTCGGAATGCCGGAGGGATGACCGTCGGGATCGAAACGAGCGATGGGCGCCGGGACCGACCGAAGGACGGGTACACCTTCGACGACGTGACCGTGGTCATGGGTACGTACGACGAGGAGCGGGCGATCGCCCGGGTGCTCGACGATATCGACCGCGTCACGGACGGCCGGGCGTCGGCCATCTGCGTCGATAGCTCGTCCGACCGGACCCCAGACATCGCCCGCGAGCACGGCGCCAAGGTGATTCGGCAAGAACCGCAGGGGTACGGCGTCGCCGTCCATCGCGCCCTGGAGGCGGCCGACCGTCCGGTCATCGTGACCACCGACTGTGACGACACCTACCCCATGGAAGCGCTCCCCCGATTCCTGGATGCGATCAATTCCGGCGACGACGTGGTGAGCGGCGACCGCCTGACACGGGGGGCGGACACGATGCCTCGCCTCAACCGCGTCGGCAACCACGCGTTCGCCCTCGCGGCAAGCCTTCTCGTCGGCGAGCGCGTGCACGACACGACGACGGGGATGCGGGCCTACCGGCGAGAGGTGATCGAGGACATCGAGTGGACCGAAAACACCGGCCTCTCGGCCGAACTTCTCCTACGGCCGCTCCTTCGAGGATACCGCGTGACTGAAATCCCGATCGAGTACCGCGAACGCGCTGGCGAGACGACCCTCGATCCTCTGACTGGCGGCGCGGCCATCGTCAAATCGATCCTCACGGTCCCGATTCAGGAGCGGGCGGTTCGGTGATTGACGGCCGGACTATTCTTCGACAGGCACCGCTGAGACGTTCGTCCGGAACTGGACGCCGGCCGGGTAACGGTCCGGCCGTCCCGGGAGGTAAGTCCCCTCGTGGCCGCAGTCCCGAACGATCGTGCAAACCGATCGGTGCGGGGGCCAAAGAACGGCGACCCGATCGTCGGTCGCGCGAACCGAAACCGCTTGGCGGTACGTGAGCGTCGCCCCTTGCTCGGCGTGGAGCGTAATCGAGACCGTGAGCGTCCCGTTTCCGTCGATCCGAACCCTTTCAGGACCGCCAACGCGATCGATTCCGTCAGTCGCGTTCCCGAATCGGACGCCGTCGGGCGACAGCGTCCAGTTCAAGAAGAGGCTGGAACCCTCGGCAGCGTCGTCGATTCGGTAGCGGGTCGACGTGTCCCCGTTCGAGACCCGAACGACGACTGCAACGGTCTCTGCCGGGACGCCGACCGTCGTGCCGGCCTCAAGTCGCGATCCAGTGTGTACGTCCAGGCGCTGGAGTGCTGGCGTGATCCGCGTCCCCTGATCGCCCAGCCACTCGCCGCGGTAGGTGTACCGGTAGTATGTCCGGTTCTGGGCAGTGTCGACGACCGCGAAGTTTCCACCGCCCCGATCGAGCGCGTGGAGGACCGGACCATCCAGGCCGGGATCGTTTCGGAACCGCTGGAACGGGTGAGCCAGCCAGTCGCCGTATGGCGTCGGGGTGAAGACGACGGCGTCCTCGAGGTGGCGGCCCTCGAACGGTTCGTAGGCCCGATCGTAGCTTTCGGTGTGCGCCAGATTGCGCTCGACCGGCGGTCGGAGGACCGACGTTTCGGCGGCGACAGCGACGGGCGTTACGAGGAGCAACAGGACGAGCAAGACGGCACGGACCTGCCCTGGTGAAATGGCCTCGATCGCCCTCATCCGGTCGCGAACCCGGCGCCACACGGCCAGCGCCCCGGCCGCCCCGAACGCCGACAGCGGGAGCAGGAGGTCGAAGTGATAGAACGGCCCGAGAAAGGCAATCAGGCCGTTCGTCGGAACCGTCGGGTCGCCGAGGACGTTGGCGGTGCCCCAGAAGTAGACGTTGCCGACGGTCACCGAGGCGAGGAGGCCGAGTAGAAGAACCTGGAGGGTCTCCTCTTCGAGGTCGTTCGGCGACGGACGCCAGCCGGTCTCCCGAAGTCCGCGGACGGTCGCGGCGATGCCCACGAGCGCGGCGAAGGTTCCGAGGACGCCGGCTGCAGTCCAGCGCGTCAGGAAGATCCAAAGGAGACGCAGGCTTCTCCGAACCGCCAGCGCCGGCGTGTACCGCAATTCGTGATCCAGGATCCGGCGGCGGCCGAACCCCAGTCCGTCGAGCGGCGCGAACGCCTCGTAGGGGAACAGCAATGGGTCGCCGGTGACCGACCAGTTGTAGAGAAGCGCGAGAGTCACCCCGGCGAAACCGACCATGGCGGTGACCCCTTGCCGAAGCGCAACCGATCGAAGCGCGTCACGATCCGCCCGGGCCGCGAAAACGGCCCACCCGGCGTGGACGATGAAGGGGGCTGCAAACAGGACCGCCGTGTACGGCCGAGCGAAGAAGGCCAGTCCGATTGCGCCACCCGCCATGGCGGCCCACCGACGAGAGGACCGCCGGGCGGCCCGGACGTACGCGACCGCGAAGCCGAGGTTCAGGAGGGTCGTCGGGGCGTAGGGGAGAAACGTCGCGGACGTGAGGAGAAACAGCGGGGAGGCGAGGAGGAACGCGACCGCGAGTGCTGCACCCCCCCGGTCGAAGGCGGCCCTGGCGAGCGCGTACACGAGCGCCGCGTTCCCGGCCGCGACCAGACCGAGCGAGAGTCGGGGCACGCCGAGACCCACGCCGACCGCGAACAGCCCTGCCGGAATAGGTGCATATTTGGGGTACAGGCGACCGCCGTCCTGCACGAAGAACCAGGGACGGACGGCGTCCGCGAGGGGACCGGCATGGTACTGGAACTCCCCGTCCAACAGGAGGGCGGCCTGCTGGAGGTACACAGCCTCGTCGTGGTTGGGCGACAAATGCGGGAAGACCAGGAGCGCGACGGCGATGACGATCGCGCCAGCGAGCGCCGCCAGCGCCAGCGGCGGCCCGAACCGACGAACCCGGGACCGCTGCTGGTCGATCATTCCTCGGCGGACTTCGGGAACCACGCCAGTTCGTGGTCGGCCGTGATCTCCACGTCCACCGGGACACCGACCTGGTACTGTTCGGTATGGTTGTGCCTGCACTCGACGACGTCGTCGGACTCCAGTTCGACGCGATAGAGGACGGTCGGGCCGAGGTACTGTCGGTAGATCACCTCGCCCTCCGCGTCCGATCCCGACCTGACATTGCCGTCGCCACTATTCCCATCTCCGTCGGCGCCCCATCCACCATCACTCGCGACCCCGTCACCTCGCTGGACCGATCGCACGGACACGTCGTCGGGACGGACGAGAACATCGATCCGGGTGGCCTCGTACTCGCTCGACAGGCCGTTGATTCGGTCCACGGGAACCTCCCCGACGGGCGTGTGGACGACGTCGTCGGAGACGTACCCCGAGAGGAAGCTGGCGTGGCCCAGGAAGCCCGCAACGAACCGCGATTCTGGCTCCTGGAAGACGCGCTCGGGCGGGCCGACCTGCTCGACTGACCCCTCGTGCATCACGGCCACGCGGTCACTGAGCGAGAGCGCCTCCTCCTGGTCATGGGTCACCGAGATCGCCGTCACGCCCGCGTCCTTCAGGATGCGCCGAACCTCCTCGCGCATCTCGACCCGGAGGTCCACGTCGAGATTCGAGAACGGCTCGTCGAGGAGCAGGATCGACGGCTCGGGCGCGAGCGAGCGGGCGAGCGCGACCCGCTGTTGCTGGCCGCCCGAGAGTTCGTCGGGGTAGGCGTCGCGCTGGGCCTCGAGTCCCACGAGGTCGAACAGTTCGTCGACGCGGGCCTCCCGTTCGGCGGCCGGCCAGTCCTGCAGGCCGAAGGCGACGTTCTCCTCGGCCGTCAGGTGCGGGAACAACGCGAATTCCTGGAAGACGACGCCCACGTCCCGAGTTTCGGGGGCGGCGAAGCCATCCCAGTCGCCGCCGGCCACCGACTCGCCGTCGAGACGGATCACACCCTCGTCAGGGCGTTCGAGCCCGGCAATCAGCCGGAGGGTCGTCGTCTTGCCACAGCCCGACGGCCCGAGCAGCGTCAGGATTTCGCC
>JBKEGM010000139.1:0-6667 GCA_046710005.1 Natrialbaceae archaeon | reverse complement strand
TGGGACCGTCAGAGAGATATCGTTGGATTGCCAACAGTCGCCCAATGGCGCGATCGCCGTCCGACTGGTCGAAGCGGAACGAAGACCGAGACAGGTTCGGGTTGGACAAGACGGAAAACGAACTCACCGACCTGCTCGGCAGATTCGTCCCGCAACGGATAGCCCAGCGGGTCATTCGGGTTTCCGTATCGGTTCCCGACCACGAATTCTCGATCGGCGACCCGGTTCCATTCACGGTGGAGATCCAAAACGGGCTCCCGGTACCGGTCACAGTCCGGACGCCGTCCCGCCGCCTGTGGGGCTGGAAAGTCGACGGCGACCTGGCCGCGAGCGACGAACCAGCCTACGCCGGGGACACGGCGGGGGAGTTCTCCCTGGAGGGCGGCGACTTTTTGCGTATCGAACGGAAGTGGAGCGGGCGATTCAAGCGGACGGGACAGGATGGCGAGCGCACCGAGTACGTCCTCCCCCAACCGGGGACACATGAGATCACGGCCTTCGTCGCGACGAAAGACCCCCGTCCCAGTGGCAGCGTCGAGATCGAACTCCGAGGGTAATCGTTCCCCCAGCCACGGACATCGTTGCCTCTGCAACCGTCGCGTGTATGTTCAGTAACCTGTCGAAAACGGGCCGCCGGATGCCGGATTCGAACCAACGTCGGCGCTAGTCGTCCGCCTCCATATCGGCGTCGACCGCAGTGGTGTCGGCTGCAACGAGTTCTTCGCCACCTTTGTGTAGGTGACAGGCCGCGAGATGCGTCCCGTCGGTGTACTCGGACTTGACTTCGTATACCGGCAGTTCCTGCGCACAGATTGATTCCTCGGCGAAGGAATCCACCAGTAGTTCACCAGCCCGTTCCCAGTCCGGCAATTCTGGATCCGTGATGGCGACCAACGCCTCGTCAATGATATCGCCAACCTCACCGGTGGGTTGACGGTCGGGGAAGAACCGTCGACGGAGCGACTCCTCGTCCTCCTCAGTGACGGCGAAGGTTCGGCGGTCGACCTGCCGCATGAAATGGCGGACGTGGGACCACATTTCTTCGTCGATGTCGTATTGTTCCGGCGCGATGAGATTCGGGCACCGCGTCCGGAACCGACAGCCAGAAGGCGGATCGATGGGGGACGGGACGTCGCCATGCAGGACTACCTCTCGGCCGCTGGCCCGGGGATCCGGCGTCGGAATCGACTTGAGGAGCGACTTCGTGTACGGGTGACTTGGGTTCTCGAACAGCTCTTCCTTGTCAGCCACCTCGACGACGTGACCCAGGTACATCACGGCCACCCGGTCAGAAATGTGCCGGATAACGGAGAGGTCGTGGGCAATGAAGAGGTATGTCAGCCCGAACTCGTCCTGGAGATCGTTCATCGTGTTCAGGACCTGTGCCTGGATGGAGACGTCGAGGGCGGAGACTGGCTCGTCACAGACGATGAAGTCGGGGTTGACCGACAGTGCCCGCGCCAAGTTGATCCGCTGGCGCTGCCCACCGGAGAACTGGTGGGGGTACCGGTTGTAGTGCTGCGGGTCCAGTCCCACCTTTTCCAATAGTTCTCGGACACGCTCCTCGCGCTCGCCCTTGTAAAGGCCATGTGCCTCCATTGGTTCCTCGACAATGGGGCCGACCTTCATTCGCGGGTCGAGCGAGGATTGCGGATCCTGAAAGATCATCTGCATGTCCTCGCGCTGCTTGCGCAGTTCCGACCCCGATAGTTCGGCGAGGTTCCGGCCTTTGAAGTAAATATCGCCTTCGGTGGCTTCGATCAGTTGAAGGATTGTCCGTGCAAGGGTCGACTTCCCACAGCCGGATTCGCCAACCAGTCCGAGGGTCTCGCCCTTCGTGATCTCGAGACTAACGTCGTCGTTCGCCCTGACCGGCGGTTTCGGCCACAGACTTTCGATAAAGCCGCTGCCCTGACTGAAGTGCTTCGAGACGCCCTCCAAGCGGACCAGGGTTTCGCCGAATTCGACCTCTTCCGCTTCGTCAGTCATCGGCCTCACCTCCTTCGGTGTCCATCAGGCCACCTGAGAACGCACCAGTCGCCTCCGTATCCAGGGGTTCCGCATACTCGTACCCAACGTCCTCGAATTTGACGCAGTGGACGTGATGGGCCGGTTCCCCCTGGGCGGAGACGTCCTGGAACGCGGGTTCGACCTCCGGGCAGACTTCCCGGGCTTCCGGACACCTGGTGTGGAACCGACACCCCGGCGGCGGGTTGATCGCCTCGGGCATGACGCCCACGATCGGGTTGAGTTCCTCAGTGGTCTGGTCCGGTCGGGGGATCGAGTCAAGTAACGCGTTCGTGTAGGGATGCTTGGTGTTGTGGAAGAGATCGTCGACTTCCGCCTCCTCGATGATCTCCCCGAGATACATGACGTTCACCCGGTCGCAGATTTCGGCGATGACGGCCATATCGTGGGTGACCCAGATGAACGCCGTGTCGTACTTCTCGCGGAGATCGTCGACCAATTCGAGGATCTGGGCCTCGACGGTCACGTCGAGCGCCGTCGTGGGTTCGTCGGCGATGATGAGGGACGGCTCACAGGCCAGGGCCATCGCGATGAGGACACGCTGGCGCATCCCGCCCGAGAACTGGTGGGGATAGCTATGGTAACGATCCTCCGGTTCCGGGATGCCGACCTCCCGAAGCATGTCGACGGCCAGTTCCCTCGCCTCCTGTTCGTCGAACCCACGATTGATCTCGATGAACTCCCTGATCTGCGACCCGACTTTGAATACCGGGTTCAGCGCCTCCATTGGGTCCTGGAAGATAATAGCGATTTCCTGCCCTCGGATTTGCTTTCGCATCTCACTGTTCGACAACATCTCGTCGGACGGTTCCATCTCGCCGTCCGGTCCCTCCTCAAAGTCGATCAACTTGTCCCCTTTGAACGAGACCGTCCCGCCGACGATTTCGCCGGGGTCTTCGACTAGCCGCATGAGCGAGGAGGTCGCCACTGACTTCCCGGCACCGGACTCGCCGACCAATCCAACGATTTCGCCTTCTTTCACGTCAAAGGAGATGCCGTCGACCGCACGGACGGTCCCCTCCTCGGTGAAGAACTGTGTCTTCAGGTTCTCGACTTCAAGTAGTGTTTCATCTACGCTCATCGGTTTTGGATCCTTGGATCGAGTGCGTCTCGCAAGCCGTCACCAAACAGATTGAACCCGATCACCGACAGCAGGATGGCGATACCGGGCCAGACGCTGAACCACGGGGCAGGAAGCATGTAGCCACGTGAAACCGACAACATCTGCCCCCACGAGGCGGTCGGCGGCTGGGCGCCAAAGCCCAGGAACGACAGCCCCGCAATGACCAGGATGTTGATCCCGATCTGGAGCGTCGCCTGGACAAGGACGGGTGCGAAACTGTTGGGGATGATGTGACGCTGGATCAGTTTCCAGTCAGTGACGCCGGATGCCCGTGCTGCTTCGATATAATCCTCCTCGCGAACCGACAACACTTCGGATCGTATGAGACGGGCGAAGACAGGAATGGTCCGGATGCCAACACCGATCATTGCGAACGTCAGGTTCCGACCGAACGCGACCATGAACGCAATGACCAGCACCAGGAATGGGATAGCGTACAGGATTTCGACGGCGCGCATCAGCGCGTCGTCGATCCAACCACCGTAGTACCCGGCGATAGCGCCGACAATCACGCCCGCAATCGTCCCGATTCCGGTGGACACGATGCCGACCATCATGGCGATCCGGGTTCCGTAGAACATTCGGACCAGGATGTCCCGACCACGGTGATCCGTCCCAAGGACATGGTTCCAGTCGCCTGGATTGTCCATCCAGATGTCGTTGGTCAGCCCCAGCGGGGGGCGAAGGATCTCAGTCGTCGCCGGGTCCCTGGCCGGATTCACCCAGAACGTCTCCGCCAGCCAGTACTGCTTGCCGAAGAGCGCGAGGACGTTGGTATCGATAAAGGCGATGGTGGCGATAAGGGCGAAGATGCCGATAATAAACCCGCCCGCTTTGGCGGTCGGGTCCTTCCGGAGCTGAGAGAACGTGTAACTCAGTCCAACTCGAGCTTCCGGTTGCTCCTCTTCTTCCACGCTTGCGTCGTCCACATCGCTGTCGGTTGCTGTAGCCATGTTCAGTCACCACCCTCGTACGAGACTCGTGGATCGATGTAGGCGTACAGCAGGTCGACGACGATGACGCCGACCACGAATACCACGCCGAACATCAACGTCGTCCCCATCACGAGGTAGAAGTCCTGGTTGTTGACGGCCGTAATGATGAGTCGACCCATCCCGTTGATCTCGAAGACCGTTTCCGTGAGGACCGCACCACCCAGCGAGGCGGTTAGTTGCAGGCCCATGATCGTGATCAGGGGCAGCTGGGCATTGTGGAAGGCGTGCTTGCGGAGGATCTTCCCCTCGCTAACGCCGTACGCTCGTGCGAGTTTGACGTATTCCTGGTTCAGGACCTCCAGCATGGAGGACCGCTCGATCCGCGTGAACGCCGCCATTCGAAGCGTTCCCAGCGATAACGTCGGTAACGCCAGGTGTTCGAGCGATCTGGCAATCACGTCGTATCGCGAGGAGGCGTTATCAAGCGTTGCCGGATCCGCCCAGGGCAGTACCAACCCCGTTGCCGGAAATTCAGGAATCCAACTGTAGTCCTGTGCGTGGAAGGCGAAGACGATGATGAGAATCAGACCGATCCAGAAAGACGGAGTGCTCACCCCGATAAGTGCGACCACACGTGAGATGTGGTCGACCGGCTTGTTCCGTCGCTTGGCCGAGATGATCCCCAACGGAACGGCGGTGACCGTCGCGAAAATGAAACTGGAGACGAGCAGCAGCAACGTCACCGGCAGCCGTTCCATGATCTTCGTGGTGACGGGGACGCTGTAGTAAAGACTGCGCCCCATGTCACCCTGCAAGAGATTCCAGATGTATTTGAAGTATCTGACGTGAACCGGTTGGTCGAGGCCATACTGTGCTCGTATTGCCGCCGCCTGCTGGAGGCTTGGGCTCGGACCAAGCATAATGCTCACCGGATCGCCCGGCATCGCTTCCGTGAGGAAGAACGTAATCGTGACGACGCCGAGCATGACCGGAATCCCCTGCAGGAGACGACGGATCGTATATGTTGCGCGTCCCATAGCGTACTCTTAGACTCCTCTTATGGTCTTGACATTCGAAACCGCGAATTCGAAACCGAAATGGTTGCCATCGATGGTGCGACTGTGCGTTCAGCTTAGCTGTCCGTCTACTTGCCCTCGATGTAGGTGTTGTTGTGGTCGGTGCTGATGTGGAAGCCGTCCACTGCGTGCTCCTGGAAGTCCTTCACGTAGTTGCGGACGCCGTAGCTGTTCTTCAGGTTGTAGCCCGGAATATGCGCGCGGTCCTCCAGGGCCATCGTGATCCCGTCGATGTACAGTTGTTTGCGCTCCTCGTGGTCGGCCGATTTTCGTGCGTCGAGGAACTTCTGGGCGGCCTCCTTCCCACGATCGCTGTTGTTGCCGTAGAAGGTGCCATTGGTGACACCCAGCGTGTCTTCGGTCCGGCCGAACAGGTAGTACGTGAACGCGTCCGGATCGGGCGTGCCGGACCAGCCCAGCGTGTACATATTGTAGTCGTTCGGGTCACCAGTGATGTACTTGTCGAGGAACGCACCCCAGTCAAGGCGCTGGACCTCGACGTTGTTGAAACCGGCTTCCTGTAGCCCGTTACTGACGGACACGCCGATCTGTTCGCGTTTGTCGTCCGGCGGCACGATGATGTTCCACTGGTAGTCCATGCTGACACCAGCCTCCTCGAACAACTCCTTGGCCTTGTCAATATTCTTATCGTGGGGGATTTGCTTCCACTCGTCCAGCGGGAAGCCCCAGTCCTCGGTGATGGGTTTCGGCGTCGGCGCGTACTGCCGGAGGCCGGTCGGTTCGACGTAGTTCTCCACGGCGGCATCCATGGAGAAACAGTAGTCGACGGCTTCGCGGACTGTCGGATCCGTGGTCGGGCCCTCTTTGCAATTGAATGCCAGGTAGAAGTACCCGATGCCCGGTACTTGCTGGACCTCGGCCTCTTCCATTCCCTGGACCGTCGAGTACATCTTGGGCGGGATCTCCTCGACGATATCGTTCTCCTCATTTTGGAGGGTGGTGACGCGGGTCGTCGGCTCCTCGACCGGCACCATCTTGACTTCGGACAGTCGGGCCATGGGCTCGCCCCAGTAGTCGTCGTTCCGCATGAGGGTGGCGTGCTGGCCCTCCTGCCAACTGTCGAACACGAACGCGCCCGACCCCGTGAGGGCGTCGCCAGTGTTGAACGCGTCCTTCTTCTCCTTGTCTTTGAGGGTCCTTTCATCGCCCTCGCCTTCGAATCCAAGTTCGGGTCCCCGGACGTCTTTGGGCACCACGTACCACGTCAGCGCGGTCTGGAACGCTCCGTACGGATACTTGAGGTTGAACACGATCGTCGTTTCGTCCGGCGTCTCGATCGAGTCGATCATGTTCAACTCCGAGGCGTTTTCGGTCTCATCCTCGACCGGCGCCTTGAAGGAGTATTTGACGTCCTCTGCAGTGACATTGTTACCATTGTGGAACGTCGGCCGCGGGTCGTCCTTCAGGTTGACCGTCCATTGGGTGCCGTCGTCATTGACCTCCGGTTTGCCGTCGGCCATATTCGGGACGACACCGGTGCCCTC
>JBKEGM010000138.1:0-6683 GCA_046710005.1 Natrialbaceae archaeon | reverse complement strand
ACGGCCTCGACGTGGGTCGTGCGTTCCAGATCCAGGACGATGTGCTTGACCTCACGGTTCCAAGTGAGAAACTCGGTAAGCAACGAGGGAGCGACCTGATCGAGAACAAGCAAACGATTATCACTGTTCACGCCCGCAACCGTGGTGTCGACGTCAATGGGCTGATCGACGCGGAAACGGTCGAGAACGTAACCGAGGACCAGGTGGACGCAGCCGTGGACCGAATTAAGGAAGCGGGAAGCATCGAATACGCCAACCAAATGGCCCGCGACCTCGTCGAAAGCGGGAAAGACTCGCTGTCCGTGTTACCCGACAACGAGGCCCGGGACCTCCTGGTCGATATTGCCGACTATCTGATCGAACGAGGCTATTGAGACGGAGGAACGGTCACGGGGTTTATCAGGAGACTGTCGCAGAACACATCATAATGGAATCGTGTGCATTGCGGGGATGACGTAACTCGCCACCACCCGGTTTTCCTGGGCGAGGTGCACATCCGGGGGAGCGGACCGATATCGGTGTGTTTTGTAATTATGGCTGTCTCTGGACGTTTATAAACGAAGAAGATCTCGTGCTCGGACCGAACTGCAGGTTCAATCCGGAGTAATCAGGGCCAGTTGCCAGCGTGATCGTAGGCGTCGAGGACGCGCTCGATGGCGACGACGTAGGCCGCGGTCCGGAGGTTCGGGGTGTCGCGCTTTTCGCAAATCTCCATGACGTCGTCGAACGCTGAGACGACCTGCTCCTCGAGTTCCTCGTTGACGCGCTCCTCGTCCCAGTAGAAGCGGTCCCGATTCTGGACCCACTCGAAGTACGAGACGATCACACCGCCCGAGTTCGCCAGGATGTCAGGAATGACGTAGCAATCCTTCTCGGCGAGGATTTCGTCTGCATCGGGCGTGCACGGCCCGTTGGCGCCTTCGGAGATGAAGTCCGCCATGACATCCTTGGCGATGTCTGCGTCGATCGCATTCTCGAGGGCGGCCGGGATGAGGAGGTCGACGTCCATCTTGAGAAGTTCCTCGTTGGTGATCTCATCGTCGGCCTCGGGGTAGCCAGCGACGCCGCCCGTTTTGCGCTCGTGGTTCTTGACTTCAGCGGGGTCGAAGCCATCCTCCTTGTAGAGGGCCCCGGTGACGTCGCTGACGGCAACGACCTTGGCGCCCATCTCGTTGATGAGTTTCGAGGCGATCCAACCGACGTTCCCGTAGCCCTGGACGGCAACAGTCGCGCCTTCGAGGTCTCGATCGAAGTAGTCGAACGCTTCACGAGCGGCGAGGACCGTCGAGCGACCGGTGGCCTCGACGCGACCCTCGCTACCGCCGGCACGGAGCGGCTTGCCCGTGACGACGCCAGGGGCGCTCGTGTGATTGATCATCTCGTAGGTGTCTTTGATCCAACCCATCTCCCGCTGCCCGGTGTTGACGTCCGGTGCGGGAATGTCGCGGTCCTCACCGATCATGGGGGCGAGCTGATGGGCGAAGGAACGCGTAACGTGTTCGATCTCAGTTTTGGAATAATCGCTGGGATCGATAACGATTCCGCCCTTGCCACCGCCGAGTGGGATGTCGGCGACAGCACACTTGTAGACCATCCAACCGGAGAGAGCCTTGACCTCGTCTTCGTTGACGTCGGGGTGGTAGCGGATGCCGCCCTTGTATGGACCTCGATCGTCGTTGAACTGGGATCGGTATGCCCTGAATACCTCGATACTGCCATCGTCCATTTGGACTGATAGATTGCTCTTCAAAACGCGCTCGGGCCGCTTGAGTCGTTCGAGAACGCCGGATTCGATATCCATATACTCCGCGGCGTCGTCGATCTGCTCCTGCAGACTTTCGAACGGGTTGTTTTCCTCGGACATCAACTAGACGTGGGCTGATCAGAAGGATAAACGTGCCGGAATACGGACCAATCTGATGAATATTAGCACATTAAGGACATTAATATGGTCTACTGTACACACCTCTTGGGCCTTATATATCGGGGTTGCTCCGACTCACAGTGGTTTGGTCCGTAAAGAAGGATATATCAGGTTGAATAATACGACCCATATAAGGGAATATTAATTTTTCGTGTTTTGCATGTTCCAGGCACGGGAAATCGGTACTCTCACGGTCGACAATGGAGACTCCTTTTCCCTCGAGTCTCGATCGGTTTCTTGGCCTCGAGGAGGGTTTGTGCTCATGATTTTGCCGCCTCATCCAGTGTAACAGACTCTCCCGAACTATCGGGGGCTCAGTGGTCTGGTCTATTCTCTTCAACGAAATCGACGACTCCATCCACTCCAACGAACCCATCAGCTAGCTGTGCGACGGCCTCGCCGTTTACGAACAGCATAAGTGCGGGGACGCTTTTGATGACGAAATCGTCGATCAACCCCAGGTCGTCCCCCGGATTCACCATTCCGATTTGAACGTCGGTTACTTTAGCGACGTTCCCAAGGACCGGTTCCATTGATTGGCAGACGGCACACCCCTTTGTGTAGAATTCGACGAGGGCGACCTCCCGCTCCGAAACGAAGGCATCCAGGTCGTCGCCATCGTCCAACCGTTTCGGTTTCGTCCGACTGCTTGTTTCGTCAGTGTTCGAACTCATGATGACGTTCGATATGCCTTGAGGATACTTGTGTCCGTCGCGTTCCACCGCGCCTGAACCAGGAGAACACCCCAGGTCTCAATTGGCATTCGTTCCATGATTCGGGGAGGATGTGGGTATCGTGTTCGCCAACATTTGCCGTTGTGGCCCCAGTATCTGACAACCAGAAGTGCCTGGCAATTCAATAACTGATTGACTCGAGCACAGCACTCACGCCCCGAAAAGTGGTCGAACATTGGGACCGTTATTCACCATCTCGGGAGAATTGTAGGCGGATCGACTGTTTTCACTGTTTGTGGGGTTACATTGCTGTCAAGATCAAAAGCGCATTCACCCCGACGGCGAACCCCCAAATAATCGAAATACTGAGGGGTATCACGGGCCTGAATTGGTCTTCGATCCGAGCGCATCCAATGAGGGCGATGCCAACGGCGGCCACTTTTAGTAATACCAGGCCGCCTCCCCCAAATCGATGGATTGCCATTCTTGCGATTGGGTTGCCTTCGACAAGGCCCAGACTGATGCCCACCATGGTTAAGAGGACGTCAAGAACCAGAAAGAGGGCGAGAGCAATCCACAGTTCTGTTTCGAATATTTGTGTTACCCTTTGTAATCGGGCCGTCGGCGAACGTCGCTCTTTGTTCGGATACTGGTCCGGGTTTTCCTGAACCTTCATCGTGTTTCCCCCAATTTCGCGAGTCGTTTTTCCGCACTCGCTTCGAATTCCTTAATGGCTGCCAGCCATTTAAACAAGTGTCCGTTTCTGAAACGGGCTACCCCCGTAATGATCCGTTACCGGCCGTTTTTCAGGAGTATCCGTTTGATACCAATGTACGGTTCAACCGGTCAAGTGCACCAGATTCAGTATCGCTACGCCACCCCATGGGAAAAGACAGGCCAGTGGAACGATCGGACCTCGGTGGTTAGCGTTGCGGTGAGGGTGCTAAGCCCCCGTCCTCAAGGAGCGACCAACGGGAGCGAGTAGGGCGGGGATACAGCACCCGCACGAGTACCAAGCACACAATCGACATGTTTAACTAATCATGTTTCGAAAGTAATAGACACGCGCTTGGAGTACAGCCCACGTTACAGGCTTTTGCCAACAAGCGACCACCGCGAATTACTGGGCTGGCAGAAAACACCGTGCTGCGCTCCCTGCGTTCGGGCCTCAGCGAGAGGTCATGGATGCAAAGCGCGTCGTTGAAGTAAGAAGCCCGGGGCCGTTCGGAAGACAACGTCTTCCGTGATGACGAGAGACGATGCCTCTCGAACCACTTGACACCGAGGCGGTTGACCGCCAGCCTCCGTCGTCTTTGCCCTCGGTTCGTCGGTTTCTTCGATTTGTGGAACGGCGGCATAATTCCCCTTGCTGTTCTGGCCAAGACCGATCCACTCTTCGTCCTGATTGGGGCCCTCTTCGGTACCACGCGTTGATTCTTACGGGGGACCGATATCGTGACCTCGTGGCCCTCTTGACCTCGTGTCCTCCGCTGCGACGATTCGGTCGTTCACGAGTACGCGATGGTCGGTCCGTGAGAACCGGCGCCCTGGTGCGGTAGCAAACCCTCTGACAAAAACGGGGTCGCGTCAGTACTTGTTCAGCGTGGCTTCGAGCCGTTCGATCAGCAACTCGTTGCCGACGTGGACCGGCACCCGCTGGTGGAGGTCGGTCGGTTCGACATCCAGTAGCGATCGGAGTCCATTCGAGGACGCGCCGCCCCCGATCTCGACGATATGAGCAATCGGATTGCCCTCGAACTGCAGGCGAAGCTTCCCTTCGGGACGGGATTCGAGCCCCGGGTATGCGAAGATTCCGCCGTAAGTCATCACCTGATTGACGTCGGCGATCATGGCGCCGCCGTACCGGAGCTTGAGTTCGTTTTCGATCTCTCGAGCGAATTCGGTGAAGCCCTGCGTCCAGTCCGGAATGCGGCCCCCGAACCCGTATACGACTGGATCGTCGGGAAGATCCACGCCCTCTTCGATTGTCCGGCGTCCCTCGTCAGTGATCTCGTATTCCGTGACGGTCTCATCGCGAGCAACCATCATCGTCGTGACCGGTCCGTACAGGACGTATGCTGCGCCGACCAGGGCACGACCCTTTGCGGGCAGCTGGCCGTCATATATCCCGACGATCGTCCCCATCGAGTTGTTCGATTTGAGGTTCGAGGACCCGTCGAGGGGATCGACTGCGACGGAGAGTCCATCACCGCAATCTTGGACGCCCTTGCGCTCCTCGCTGGCGAACTGACCGACACCGTCTATCGAGGTGATTCGCTCCGCCAGCACCTCGTCGGCCCAGACGTCGGCGGCCATCTGTCTCTCGTCGCTTGGGTTCTCCTCGTCGACCCGTTCGCGGCGGCCCCGGAGGCCAGTGCGGATCTCCGGGGCAGTGTCGGCGACCACCTCGAAGACCGCGTTAACGACGTCGCCAGTCATTCGAAAGCGGTCAGCGCCTCGTCGACGCTCGCACCCTCATGGATGAGCAACTGGAGGGCATCGAGCATCTCCTCGGCGTTCTCGCGTTGCCAGACGTTCCGGCCGACGGCGAGGCCAGCACCGCCGACGTCCAGCACGGTTTCGACGCTCTCGAGGAACGATCGGTCGTCAGTCTTGGATCCTCCGGACATGATGACCTTGACCGGGCCAGCGGCGTCGACGGCCCACTCCATGGCCTCCTCGCTACCGGGGTACTTGATCTTCGCCACGTCGGCACCCAGTTCGAGCGCCAGCCGGGAGGCGTACGAGATGACGCCGTCTTTGGTGTCGTTCTTGACGCCCTGGCCGCGCGGGTAGGACCACATCACGACCGGCAGGTCGTTGTCGCGGGCGTTCTCCTGGACGTCACGGAACTCCTCGGCCATCTCGACCTCGTGGTTCGAACCGCCATAGAGGGTGAACCCGATGGCGTCGGCGCCGACGTCCACGGCGTTCTCGACCGTCCAGTTGACGGCGCTGTCGTACTCGCCCATCCAGAGGTTCGACGTGCCGTTGACCTTGGCGAGGAGGTTCACGTCGTCCTCGTAGGACGGATAGTACGCCTCTGCGACGCCCTTCTGGACCGCGAGCCCTGTCACGGCCTCGTGGGTCGCGTACTCGAAGACAACTTCGGGGTCCATCGTCTCCGGGACCGGATCGAAGTCCGTCGGGCCGTGTTCCAGACCGTGGTCGTAGGCCAGGATCAGTACCTTGCCGTCGCGAGCGATCGGCGAATCTGTGAGCGGTTGCATGTCGTTCGTCAATCCGGCAACGATCACTATATCTCTGGTGAAAGCGGTGCAACTGGTTGACCACGGAGCGGGCGAGGTCACCGCCTGGAATAGTGGCCCCGGGCCTGATGTCGCCAGAGGCGGACCAGTTTGACGTCGACGCCGATTGCCTCTGCAACCACTCCCGCGTCGAGGAAGGTGAGCTGTTTGATCGACGTAACACCGGCCGTTGTCAGCCGTTCGGCATGGTCCGCGCTGATCCCCGGAAGGGCGGTCACGGGTGTCGGCCGATCGAGATCGGCCCAGACATCCCGACCTTTGCGGGGCGTTGCGATCGAAGACTCGACGGGGTTGTCCTGCCATTCGCCGTCGCTCAATTCGACCCACTCACGCTCGTGAGAACTCAGTGCCCCGACGGCGCCGGACCGTTCGGAAAGGTCGCTTCCGAGTTCGAACGTCCAGGGAAGTGAAAAGTGGCGGCGGAGTTCAGTCGCCACCGCGGCGTCCACGCCAGCGTCGACCAGGTCGCGATAGGAGACCGACTTGTTTTCCAGGTCGTCGATAGAGATTTCTGCCTCGACGAGGCGTTCCACCGATTCGGGGTCCACGGAACCCTCTCCGTGAAGTAACCCTTCGACCTTTGATAGACCTTCGTCCACTTTCACGGCTATCGGGTCCCTTGTATTCAGTCGTTGTGCTCTCCTTGTTTGAATGTCTTCGGGCTTCGGTGAATCCTCGATGCCTGTCCCACACAAATCAGGATACAGTCACGTAATTCATTTCCCAATCCTATTCCCCAATTTTGAAATGATATTAATACCGATATGATTGCGCCTTGGGGATTTACTTTCACCACCTCTGACACGCCATTCGGTG